>JAYVFX010000310.1:0-2723 GCA_043772795.1 Deltaproteobacteria bacterium | reverse complement strand
GAGACCGGAGTCCAGAATGCATCGGCAACTTCTGGACCGCACTGTAACGGTGGCAGTGGACCAGCGAGATGGCAAACAAACGCATCAAGCAGCAGCAATCGTTCTCTGCCAGCCAAGCGAATGCGGAGCTGGGGTAACTGCACTAACTCGGCATCTACGCCAATATCAACCCCGACCTCTTCTTGCACTTCTCGGCGGAGGGTTTGTAATGCGGTCTCATCGCCTGAGCGTGATCCGCCAGGAAAGGCGATATGTTCAGACCATGGGTCAGTGTCCCATTTCGCGCGGCGGATGAAACAGATATGTGGGGTTGGCTCGGCATCGGCGACAAGAACACAGACTGAGGCATGACGGGTGACATTCGCAAGCGGACCATCATGCGCAGCATGGTTCTCCAATGCGGCTCGAAGTACATTAAAACTTTTCATTGACCCTCCTTGTTCAACCCTCGTCACGTTTCTACAGTCACTTCTTTCCTGATGGTTGTACAAAGATCAATCAGGCTTATGGCTTCAATCTTCTCGCCGAGGGGAAACCGCTCAACGCCAGCGTACACCACAAACCGCCGCTCGGGATTTAGGTCATCACAGGCAGTGTGGAACCCGCGCTCTACTTTCGGCACGACGCTGCGTTTGATCTCGATCGCCCAGATCCGGCCACCTGGGAGGGTCAGCACGAGATCGACTTCTGCGCCAGCGGAGGTGCGATAAAAGCTCGCGTCAGTTCCTGGTAGGACTATTGCAAGGAGGTTCTCCAGAACAAAACCTTCCCAACTTGACCCAATGATAGGATGTCCTAAGAGTGCGTCTTTGTCCGACAACCCCAGAAGGGCGTGAGTAATGCCACTGTCACGAATAAAGACTTTGGGTGATTTAACTAATCGTTTCCCAACGTTTCGATGCCAGGGCGGAAGACGACGCACTAGGAGCAGATCGACCAAGAGGTCGAGGTAACGAGCAACCGTCTTCCCATCAACTCCGAGGCCACGGGCAATCTGTGCCGCATTCACTATTCCCCCTTGATGATGGGCAAGCATCGTCCAAAATCGACGCAGTGTTTCGGCAGGAATACGTGGGCCAAGTTGAGGAATATCTCGCTCCAAATACGTGCGAATAAAGTCCTGTCGCCAACGCAGGCTCACCGCATCGTCAGGAGCAAGGAGGCTATCAGGAAAGCCGCCTCGGACCCAAAGGAAATCCACCTGTCCACGTGCGACCTCCATGACATCAAACGGTGCAAGTTCAACGTAGGCAATCCGCCCCGCCAGGGTCTCACCTGACTGCTGCAGGAGATCAATCGAAGCCGAGCCAAGAAGGAGAAACCGAGCAGTGCGTTTTCCTCGCCTACGTCCACGATCGATCAATCCGCGCAAAGGTTGAAAGATGTTCGGCAGTCGATGCACCTCATCGAGAATGACTAATTCATCCTCGTGGTCAGCAAGGTAGAGTTCGGGGTCTGCCAGCTTGGCGCGATCAGCCGCAGATTCAAGATCAAGATACAAAGAAGGACGAGTCTCTGCCAACGCGAGGGCTAATGTCGTCTTTCCAACCTGACGTGGGCCAAGCAACGCAACCGCTGGATATTCACTAAGGCGTTGGGTCAATAGAGAGTGCAGTCGACGCCGTATCATCCTTGCAATTATGGCGCGGTATTCCACAATTGCAAGGATACAAAGCGGCGCTCGCAACGCGAGAATATAGTAGTGCTATGTACTGCTTATCCTGGGAATAACCTTGTAAATGAGAAGTCTCTTTGAGCTAATTTCCTGCAGAGTTCACCATCGGAGAAGCAAACGCTTCAGCTCAAGAGAGCACTCTCAGTTGGCGTAGTGCGCCGCGTGCATCCCAGTAGTCGGTTTGCCGACAAATCTTGCCGTCGAGCAACTTTAGGACGGTAACGCCACGGACGACAAAGCGCTTGTTTGAGGCATCGAAACCAAGGAAGGTACGGTTCGGCCCCCACATCGCAGTCCATTCCCACTCCACAGCGCTCCCCTCTGGCCCACCCGACCAGTCCAGGAAGCGCAACTTTGTCACTCCAGTGAAGAGGAATTGGCTGAACGCGGCCCGCAGTGCAGGCTTACCGCTCACCCGTTCACCGAAAATCGGATCTTCAAACTCGACATCTTCGGTGTAGCACGCCATCGCACTATTGAGATCCGCCGTATTGTAGGTCTCTAGCCATTCACGAACAAAATGTTCTGTCATGAATTTTTCTCGTACCTCTGTCATTAGCGCTATATGCTGCATGGCTGGAACATGGGGATTTATCGCCGTGTGGGAAAAACGAAAAAAACACAGTCTCTGGTTGTGCAGAGTATGGCGGAAAGATGTAGATAGAGCAGAAAAGGTAACCGCCTCACACCGGGTGTGAGGCGGTCTCTGTGTGACAGACCAACTTACCCCATGAAAATGACGTTCAGCTTATTCCCGTCCAGATCGCGAAAATAGCCAGCGTATGGCCCCTTCTCTCCGCCGCGCCGACCTGGTGCGCCCTCATCAGTGCCACCCAATTCCAGCGCCTTTTTGTAAATAGCATCGACTTTTGCCGTACTACTGGCAGCAAATGCAACCATGACTCCATTGCCAACGCTTGCAGCCTTGCCATCAAATGGGGTGGAAACGGCGAGACTCGGAGCGCCTGACTTTCCCCAGAGTTTGATTCTGCCGGCATCCATAATGACCTTAATGGCAGGGTCGAGTTCAGTCAGCAGGGCATTATAA
>JAYVFX010000309.1:0-5497 GCA_043772795.1 Deltaproteobacteria bacterium | reverse complement strand
CGAACCCCGGAGTACTTCCTGACCTGAGGCGAGCTGGTCTGAATAGAGCCACGCTTGGCATGGTCCATTTGACCGACGCCAACTTGGACGGAGCCAACTTCACGAATGCCGTCCTCACGCGCGCCGATTTGAGTAGAGCCATCCTGACCGGAGCAAATTTGACTGGCAGTGACTTAGTCAAAGCGAATCTCAAGGAGGCGAATCTTAACAAAGCCAACCTGACCGGCGCCAATCTGACGGGAGCCAATCTGACCGGCGCGGATTTATCTGGCGCCACTCTGACGGGTGCAGATTTGAGCCAGGCCAACCTCACGGATACGGAACTCCCCTGGGCCAACCTGACCGGCGCGGACTTCACCGACGCCCTCCTGCGGGGAGCAAATCTGAGCAAAACCAACCTTTCCGAGGCAGATCTCAGTCGAGCTGATCTCTCAGAGGTCAATCTTACGGAAGCGAATCTCAGAGATGCGGTTCTTAAACAAGCGACCCTCTACAATGCCGCCGCTCTGCGAGCTGATTTTCGCGCTGCAGACCTCACCGGCGCAAATCTGACCGAAGCGAACCTCACCGAGGCAATTCTGATCGGGGCGCATCTCAACGAGACCAACTTGTTCAGGGTAGACCTCACGGGCGCGAAACTCCGGAGTACAGACACGATGAGGTCTTCTCCCGCAAAGACACGGCGGGATCTCCAGGACGCCACAGTCGCCGGAGCGGACTTTGGCATGGCCGTGCTGAACAACGCCACCCTCCCCCAATCGCTCCGCGGGTTTCAGCCAGCATTACAGAACGTGGAAAAAGTGTCCAAGCACGCCCGTGGGTTGTACCTGCTGCTCATCAGTGTCTGCGCTTTTACGTTGCTGACGATAGCAACAACTTCGGATGCCCAGTTGGTGCTGAATATCCTCAACTTGAAGCTGCCGATCTTTAACGTCAACATCTCTGCGCGATTTTTTTGCTTCGGAGCTGCAGTACTTAGCCTCCTCGGGTTTATATCGTTGCATTTTTCCCTCTCTCAGTTTTGGGCACTCATCACCGCGTTACCTGCGGACTTCCCCGATGGTTCCTCCCTCCAACGGAAACTCTCTCCCTGGACACTCAACCTTATGGTGAGCGAATGGCAGTATGGAATGGGGCGCACCTCAAAGGATACTGAGATCTCCTTTGCTCATCTCCGTAATCGCCTCACGACCTTTCTCGTATGGGGACTTGTTCCGATGACACTCGTAGTGATTACGTACCGTTCACTGGTCAGGCACGACGTGGGATTGAGCCTTCCACTCCTCCTCCTCCTGACGGCAGCAATCTGTCTCTCCTTCTTTTTTTATCAACACGCGCGCGCGACCGTCCAACACCAACACGTGCTTCATCCGTGGCGGCTCCCCTCGTATTGGGCGCTGGCGACTTTTATTTTTGGCGTAGGTGTTATCGGGCAAGGATTGAAAGGTGATCTCCCGCTGGCGGCCTCAGCTTTGCAAATGCGAGGGATGCATCTTGAAGGGTACGAGTTCGGAGCTATGGATCTGAGTTCTGCCGATCTGAGTTCCGCAAAACTCGCCGGAGCGCATTTCCAAGATACTGTCCTCCACAAAGCAAACCTGCACAACGCAGACCTGACCGAAGTCAACATGAAAGAAGTCACCCTCAGTGCGTCGGATCTCCGGGAAGCGATCCTGACAAAAGCCAAAATTCTCCATGCAAACCTCCGTCAGGCAGATCTTACTCAGGCCAACCTCATCGAGACCGACTTGACGGCCTCAGATTTTCAAGGCGCGACGTTGTCACGGGCTCTTGTACGCGGAGCGATCCTGAATGATGCCATATTCCGAGAAGCAAACCTCAGCGAAGCCGATCTCACCAATACCGTCCTTTTTCACGCCTCACTCCGTGCAGCAAACCTGTCTAACGCTATCCTGCGGGGTGCTGATCTGCGCAAAACTATTCTCTATGAAGCGGATCTTCATGGTGCTGACTTGAGTGGAGCCGATCTTCGTCAGACAGTATTGGACAAAGCGAATCTTGCTGGCGTGTCCCTTCGTAAAGCGAATCTCTCAGGATTGACACTCATCGACGTTGACCTGCGCGAGGCGGATTTATCCGAAGCCGACCTGAGTGGAGCGACTCTTCACCACGTGCGTCTGGAAGGGGCCAACCTGAACCAGACACGATTGGATGGCGTGAATATGGAAGCCCCTGTCTCTCTGACGATTACACGGCCTGGTGTAGTTTCCATTGAGCACAACACTCCGGTGCCTGATCTTGCACAGTCGGGAAATGCACCTAAAGAGAAAAATGAGTAGCAGCGACCCACGACAACATTGAACAACGCATGAGGCACCCCGCAGTCCCGTATGTCCTGCCATTCGTGGCTTTTCTGCTACTGACTGAGCTCGCCGGTTGGATTCCCAACAGCCTTCTCTGGGTGTACCCACTTAAGACTGTTGTCGCTGGCGCACTGCTCCTGTGGTTCAGGAAAGCCTACAGTGAGATCAAGTTCGACTTCTCTTGGCTTGCCATCATCGTTGGTATCCTCGTGCTAGTGTTGTGGATTCCACTCTATGGCGGGTCTTTCCTGATGAGCGAACCTGAGATCGTCAATCCGCATGAACTGGCAGGAGCCCTGGCGCTCCCGTGGATCGCGACGCGCTTGCTGGGTTCCGCGCTTGTCGTACCGGTAATAGAGGAGCTGTTCTGGCGTTCTTTTCTGCTGCGTTACCTGATCAACCCGGACTTTCGCCAAGTCTCCCTTGGGACCTTCACCATGTCGTCCCTGACAATTTCTGTGGTGATATTTGGTGTCGAACATAACCAGTGGTTTGCCGGGATGGTTGCAGGGTTACTCTACACACTGCTGTTGTATCGAACAAAGTCTCTGTCTTCGTGTATTGTCTCACATGCTGTTACTAATTTTTTCCTAGGAGTGTATGTCCTGACTACGCAGCAGTGGCAGTACTGGTAGGAAAAAAGGCTTCAGGCTGTAGGCCGAAGGGAAAGCACCGTGAGTGAACAGAAAGCAATTAGGACCTACCGCGATCTTATTGTTTGGCAGAAGGCACACGAAATGGACTTGAAGGTCATCGATCTTGTTGCTGCGTTTCCTCGTCAACAACCTTTCTGGGTAATTGGGGACCAATTGCTACGAGCTTCGACTTCTATCAGCGCAAATATCGCCGAAGGTCATAGCAGTTATCGTGGGAAAGAGTATGGCAAATTTCTCAGCTATGCCCTCCGCTCCGCCTACGAGACAGAGAACTGGTTACTCAAGTTGCAAGACTCTCCTATATTGCAGCAGCGTGTAGACGCAAAGACTGTGCAAACGATCTCCATGCTCAATACTGAAATCATCAAGATGCTTATCGTTCTTTCCAGAAAGATTGACCACGCACAATCTTGATCCCCTACAGCCTGCAGCCTTTCGACACCCTACAGCCTACGGCCTGCAGCCTATCTGATGCCTACAGCCTTTTTGACAGCCGCCAGCCTTTGTAACCCCCTCCGTCTGCTCATCCTTTCTGCTACATTGCCCGTCCTTATGACTAGGTCGCGCGAATCTCGCGCATTTCTGCTGCTCACGCTCGTCACTTTCGTGTGGGCAGGGTTGATGCCCACGGGGAAGATCGCTCTGCAAAGTGTTCCTCCTCTCACTATCGGAGCGATTCGCTTGACGCTCGGTACCTGTCTGTTGCGGTTATACATGGGGAGAAATCCCGCTCATCAGGTGCAGTGGACCCCTGCTCTCGTTGGCAGTTTTCTGCTCCTTGGGGCGGCAGGCTATCTCATCGGGGTGGGTTGTAGTTATTACGGTTTACGATTGACGACAGTAACAAACGCCGCGTTATTGAACGCGGCCTCGCCTGTCACACTCGCAATCCTCTCGCTCGTTTTCCTGAAGGAACGCCTCGCGCGACGAGCAGTCGCTGGTATCGTTCTCTCCGTCATTGGCGTCAGTGTCATCGTCACGCGTGGATCGTGGGAGGTTGTCACACATAGTCAATATAACCTTGGGGACCTGATTCTCCTGGGGACGCAAGTGAGCTGGGGAGCGTACACCATTTACGGCCGCCAGCTTATGCTCAGAGTCTCGCCGCTGGCAGCCACGACGTATGCCTATATGGCAGGTGCAGGCTGGCTAATCTGTTCTTGCTGGTTCTTGGAACGACATCTCTGGAACTTCGCAGAAACCACCTGGGCATCGTGGGTCGCTATCACCTATCAAACAGTTCTTGGTACCTTTGCGCACTTTTGGTTCTACGAGGCAGTCTCAACGATCGGCCCTAGTCGTGCAGGAATTTTCTTGAACCTCGTTCCAGTGGTGGCGATTGGCATCGCCTATCTGTTCCTTAACGAGACCATCACCATCCCCCACCTTATCGGTGGCGCGATCGTCCTCAGTGGGATTCTCGTCGCGACACGGCGCTGAGCGGAAGCGAAGAATCTCTCTGTGAGACTCTTTGCAGAATTCACCCTTTCACCGGTTCCGGTCGAATCGCAGTAACGCTTTTCGGTTCGTCGAACACGAGCGGTTGAGCAGAAACGCCTAACGCCATAATCAATGCAGCAACACAAATCGATCCAGCCGCGGTATAAAATGGTAACGCCCAGTTACCTGTCGCCGTCACTTGATAGCCAGCAAGCATTGCCGCAACCATTCCCGCCAGGCTGCCAAACGTGCTCATGCAACCCCAGATCGCTCCTAAATGCCGGGGACTCATCTCAGTGGGCAAACTCATATAACCAGCAAGCGCAGAATCGTTGAACAGCCGCGCTCCCATCAGTAACGCTACACACAACCCTGGAGACTCCACACTCACGCCCAGCACCATGAGTGGGGCTCCGATCAGCATACACACTGTCGGAATGGTTTTTCGTGCGGTATTGGCGCTGCAACCACGGCGCAACAGCGCATCCGACAACCATCCACCCGCTACGGTACCAACCAGGGCTGCACCTGTAATCGCTCCACCAAGGATACCCATCTCACTCACTGAGAATCCTCTTCCTTTTACCAAGTAGGAAGGTAGCCATGAGGCCATCAACCACATATTATAGACCCACAGTGTATAGGACATCGTTAATGCCCATACACGCGGTGAACGCAACACGGGTCCCCAACCGTGCTGTTCAGACACTGGCTTCACGCGTTCGGCCTGTATATACAAGAGTTCTGCCGGGGTGACGTCTGGATGCTCTTCCGGGCTACCAGTGCCGAACCATAACCAGAGAAACGCCCACACTATGCCAACACCACCACAGAGGTAAAACACGGCTGGCCAACCATACGCTGCGGTGACACTCGTCACTAACGGATAGCCAATCATGATGCCACCATTCAACGCAGCGGGAATAATCGTCTGCGCACGGGCTAATTCGTGGCGCGGCACCCACGCCGCATTGGTAATACTCATGGCTGGAACAATTGGTGCTTCACAAGCACCGACCAGAAAACGCAACGCCAACATCAGATAAAACGAGGAGGCACCAAACGGCGTGAGAAAGG
>JAYVFX010000308.1:0-1727 GCA_043772795.1 Deltaproteobacteria bacterium | reverse complement strand
CAAGCCAATGAACTTTCTCGGCATACTCCTGTTCACTTCCCCGAAATTTCCTCAAAATGATGACTGCACCATTGCAGTCTGAGCCGGGAAAGGGAGAATAAACGAAGTTCCCGTGATTGGAACAGCTTTCCCATGTGTACCCGCTCTTAAAAAACAACATCCCAGGAGCATCCGATCTCAATAGCCCCCAAAAGCGCCAACGCAGGCGTGGCCGCCACCACCAAAAGCTGAAGCGCCCCATGATGTCGGTTACGTCTTCCATCACCGCGACTTGCCCTACAGGCGAGCCGGTCCAACTGGTGTCATTCAGCTCCCAATGGGCCACAACAATCACTCCGGAAAGCGGTGCCCCAGTCTCGGCATCCACCACCTGCCCACGCACCGGCAGTGCCCAATAAAACGGCGGCCACGGCGAGGGAAGAATAGGCAAGAGCACGTGCAGGAACGTCCACACAAAATATAATCCCACGCCGATGCCAATTATCCATTTCGTTTCTTGGCGCATATTGTCCTACATCGCATTGAGACGCCACACGCCATCTTCGTTTTTGAGGAAATAGATTAAGAACAGTCTCTTCTCGCCGTTGATCGTGCGATTGAGTCCATACTCGCCGATGCTGTTCGAGATCGCCAATGCACGGATCGGAGAGTACGAGGCAACAATCTCCGCCATGTGTGGCAATAGCGCTTGCCACACGCGACCATATTTCTCCTGTGCCGCAGAATCGAGAAACAGAAGGGCAGTGGTAATGTCGCCGCTGACCAGTACCGCATTCATGCCATTCCACATGCTTGTAAACAGGGCATTCATACTACTCGGGTCCTGCACGACGATCGTCGTCTCGGCATCAAAGAAATACCCTTGCGTGTCAGTCACCCGCAGACGAACCACATAAATTCCCGCCAGATAATTCCAGTCTAAGGGCCAGTTGGGATCGGTCGTGCTGAAGTCAAATCGCCCGTCGCCTGTAAAGTCGACTTGCAGCCGCGCGATTGGGTAGGGGCCCGTATAGGTATACGAGAAGAACGCATGCATGGTGGCAAGACCTCCATTGGGGGTCGCGGTGAGGGTCACCACCGGTGCGAACCCTTGACCGGTTACCGTCACGTGCGCTTGCGTATTTTGTCCTCCCAACGAGGTGGCGACGGCGGTAATAGTGTTTTCTCCAGCGACGAGCGGTACGTTGTCTGCCACGAAGAACCCGTTCTGCACCATGGCCACGATTCCATTCACTACCACCCCCGTATTCGCTGGTCCTTGCACCGTGCCCATCACGCGGGTGCGATCGGTGGCGATGAAAGTCCCCTCGCCCGGCGAGGTGATAGCGATCTGCGGTGATACCCCACTAATACCGTCACTGAGGTCAGGAGGGAGCGCTACGATTGTGGTATCCGTGTCATAGAAATTCCCTTGGGTATCCGTCACGCGCAGACGGACCACATAGCTCCCAACCGGATAAATCCAATCCAACGGCCAGTTGGGATTGGTCGTACTAAAATTAAAGGTTCCGTTACCAGTGAAGGCGACTTGCAGCCGTGCGATGGGGTTGGTGCCTGTGTAAGTATAGGAGAAGATCGCATGCAGCGGGGCGATGCCACCATTGGGCGTGGCTTGGAAGGTCACAACCGGCGCTACGCCCTGGCTGCTGACAGTAACCGTCGCAGTGGCGGTTTGGCCATTTACCGTCGTGGCAGTGACAGTTAACGTATTCGACCCAGTCACCAAG
>JAYVFX010000307.1:0-4212 GCA_043772795.1 Deltaproteobacteria bacterium | reverse complement strand
AGAGTGGACACGGAGAATGATGTACCTCTCCCTGTCCACTCTGTTTCCTGGAACGGCTTACGCTGAATCTTCTGCGACCTCCCCCCAACTTCTCCTACGGCTATTACCCACTAATCAGCTTCTTCGGTCATCCTTGCCAAGACCGAATTCAGATAAAGAGAACGTTGAGCATCTACCCCAATTTCTCTTTGGTCACACGCACTGCCGCGACTAAAGAGATGACGAAGAAGCTGCTGAGAAAGAGAATGTCTCCGCTGACCTCCGCGAGTCCAGCGCCTTTGAGCGTGATGGCTCTGAGGGCGTGAGCGAAATACCGAGCTGGCAAGCAATGAGACAGAAAACTGACAAAGGCAGGATAGTTATCTGTGGGTACTAAGATGCCGGTAATCATGATCGACGGAAACATGACAAAGAAACCCAGAAAGATCGCTTGCTGAACATTCTGTGCCCATGACGAGAAAAAGATACCGAAAGCCATGGTTGCTAACATGAAGACGAGAGCAACCGCGAGCAATAATAAGAGACTTCCTTTCACGGCAATACCGTACAGAAAATAACTCCCTGTCATCAGCATCCCTAGCGCCACAAAACCAACACCGACATACGGGAGAATCTTTCCCAACATAATCTCAGAGAGTGAGAGTGGCGTAGCAAGAAGCTGCTCGAACGTGCCTCGTTCTCGTTCGAGGACGAGGGAGACCGATGCTAACATGAGACAGACCTGTGTCAGCAGATTGGCTGGCATGGCTGACAGAAGACCGAAACGATCCTGCAAGCCAGGGTTGTACCAATAGCGTTTCTCTAGTGTTATTCGCGCAGTTGTGAAGCGCTGCTCACTACGATCCCGAGTTGGAAGTTGCGTTAAAGAGAATGTGGCAGATGCCTGGGAAATATAGTTGGCAAGGCGAAGGGCACTACTTGTCTGCGCACCATTGAGCAACACTTGAATAGGCGATTCTTGCCCGCGCATGAGCTTCTCATTGAAGTTCCAAGGAATGATGACGCCCGCAAGGCCGTTGTGGCGACGTAAGAAATCTATGACGTCGTCCTCACTGCTTACCTGCCGTGGCTCTTGGAGTGCAGTGAGTGCAGTGAGGCCGCTAATGAGCCGCCGCGACAGGTCGGTGTGAGACTGATCGTACACCACCCACTCTGCGTTGGTGACTTCATTGGTGATCGCCATACCAAACAGCACCAAATACAAAATCGGTTGAATAAGGATCGCGGCGAGGAGTCCGTGATCGTGTCGCATCACGCGTGTTTCTTTGCGTGTGACGGCCAGAATGTTACGTAGGCGCATGGGTTTTCGCTTTCAGCTATCAGTTTTTAGTAGTCAGCGAGAGATGACAGGAAAAAAGGATGTTCAATTGCACCATTACTTTTTCCTGTTCCCTGTCACCTGTCACCTAGCTTTGCTTCTTAATCGTCCGCGAAGCTCCAGTGATGAAGAGTGCAAGGAAAACACACAGAATCGCAATTTCCGGCCAGAGCTCAATGAACCCTTGTCCTTTGAGATAAATACCACGGGTCACGCGTAAGTAGTGGGTCAGAGGAAAAAGCTCGCCAATCGTGCGAAACGGCTGACGCATCAATGCCAGAGGAAACAGGAAGTCAGACAGCATCATCTGTGGAACCATCGTTAACACGCTGCGTTCAACCGCATCAACAGAAGAGCGAGCCAAGCTTGAAATTATTAAGCCTTGCGCCAAACCGATCAACAGAAAAATAGGAGTGACCGCTAGTAGTAAGAGCGTGCTGCCAACCGGTATCAGATCAAACAGCAGCCAGCCAGCAGCAATACAAAAGATGACAGCGCCCATCGCGACCATACCGAAGGGGAGAATTTTGCCGAGCACAACTTCGGTGGATGTGACCGGAGTCACTAGTAGTTGTTCCAGCGTGCCGGTCTCACGTTCCCGGACGAGGGCAATGGCGGTGATAAAGACGGTTAAGAACAAGCAGATCATGCCCAGCAACCCAGGAAGAGTGAAGGCGGTGCCTGAAAGCGTAGGGTTGAACAGTACGCGCCGCACTGGAGTCACAACACCAAGCGCCTCTGGGCGAAGGTTCCGGTCGGTGGGCGGGGTCCGCTCCAAGCGGATATGGAGGTAAAACGTTCGTGCGATAGCGGTGAGGAATCCCTCGGTGCTGGTTGCCAATGTAGTGTCTGAGGCATCGAGTAGCAAACCGAGCCGGACTTCTTTCTGGTTGGCAATTAACTCGCTGAAGTCGGGAGGAATGAGTAATGCCGCACGACAATGCTCGCGACCAAAGAACCGGCTGACCTCGTCCGCATCGCTCAGTGGAGTAATCGAGAAATAGCCCGTAGCGGCAATGTCGCGCACGAATTGACGTGTCTCTTGGGTATGGGCACGGTCTAGTACGCACAAGGGCAGATGGTCGAAGTCCGTGGTGATTGCGTAGGCCATTAACGTCAGTTGCAGTACCGGGATCAGGATCATAATGCGCAAGGTGAACTGATCGCGCCGCAGTTCGATGAACTCACGCCAGAGCAGGGTCCGCAAGCGGTTGAGTTTGGCGCGGAGTCGCGTCATTGCATGTTCTCTTCTTGCGTCTGGCGCTGGCGAATCATGCCGGCAAACACATCTTCAATCGAGGGTACGTCAGCCGTGAAGTCGAGCGTAGGATCAAGTGCATGTAGGTCGTGGCGCAAGCGGTCAAGAGGCGCGCGACTGGCATCGGGAAACAGGATGCGAAACGTTCGGTCTGTTCCTTCACCAGTAGTGCTGACCGTATAACCAGCGGATCGTACGTGAGCTTCAGCATGCAAGAGGATAGAAGGGTCATCATGGTGCAATCGCACTGGATACCCGCCTGCGAACGCGATCTTGAGACCGAGAGGAGAATCAAAACCGATGAGTTTCCCTTTATCAATAAAGCCGACATGATAGGCATATTCCATTTCGTCGAGATAATGTGTCGTGACGAAAAGTGTCTTGCCCTCAGTGGCTAACTCGCGGATCAGATCCCAAAAGACTTGTCGGTTCAGCACGTCAACTCCGGCTGTGGGTTCGTCTAAGAACACGATCTCTGGATCATGGAGGAGCGCACTGACAAGGGCAACGCGCTGTTTGAGACCAACGGACATTTCCCGAATCAAAGAGTGCTCAACGCCGGACAATCCCAATCGCGGGAACAGCAGTGCTTGGCGAGTGGCAATATGCTTGGGCGTTAGGCCATAGAGGCCACCGAAGAAGAGTAGATTCTCGCGTACTGTGAGATTCGCATAGAGAGAAACTTTTTGTGACATATAGCCAATGTGGGTACGAATCTGTTCGGCGTGGGTACGGACATCGAACCCCGCAATACGAGCCGTGCCTTCGGTTGGTGTCAGGAGTCCACAGAGGATCCGTATCATTGTCGATTTCCCTGAACCGTTCCCGCCCAGAAAGCCGAAAATCTCCCCACGGACGACCTGAAAACTGACGTGATCAACCGCAGTGAAGGTACCAAACCGGCGTGTCAGATTCTCAACCTCAATGATAGCGGCATCGTTTGGCATGTTACTTCTGCACCGTAGAAGAGGGGTGGGATAGACGCGGTTCCTCCTCTCCATGTTCGGCATGCTGCTCATACTCTGCTTGCGCAGTTAATTCCGCGAACACCATCTCCAGGGTCGGCCGTACAGCTTCAATACTCATCCCTTGTGATGGTAGGTTTTGTAATGCCGCGTGTAGCTCTGTGCGAGACAAGGGAGTCGTGACAAGAAGATGCCCAGCCACAGCGTGTACCCGCTGCACCCACAATGCGTCCCTGAGCTGCGTGATGGTGGTAGGTGTGAGATCGCCGTGGAGGCGGTACGCGTTCCAAGGAAAACGAGACTTGACCTCTGTCGGTGAACCTTGGACACGACTCTTTCCCTTGTACAGATAAACCAACTCGTCGCAGCGCTCAGCTTCGTCGAGGTAGCCAGTCGACATCACGATCGTCACGGATTGGAGCTGGCGTAGGATAGTCCACATGTCATTGCGGGCGACCACGTCTACGCCATTATTCGGTTCATCAAGGATCAATAATCGCGGCTGATGTAACAGAGCGCAGATGAGTGCGAGCTTTTGTTTCATGCCGCCGGAGAGTGATCCCGCGGAAAACGTTGTGAAGCGTTCGAGCTGTGCTAACGTGAGGAGTTTCGTCGTACGCTGTCGAAACACCTGACGTGAGAGTCCATGAATGTCGGCGAAAAACTCTAAG
>JAYVFX010000306.1:0-3370 GCA_043772795.1 Deltaproteobacteria bacterium | reverse complement strand
CCCACTTCGTCATGCTCAACCAATACTCCCAGGACCCCGCGTATCCAACCAACGATCCAGTCGCGTGTATCCGCCAGGAGCTCTACGATTGGCTCACCGCCGACTTAACCCAGACAACCCAGCCCATCAAATTTGTCTTTGGCCACGAACCGGCCTGGCCCTACTGTGCAGTGGAAGATAGGGATGGGAGAGCATTCTGTCCCATCGGAAGTCCAGACAATCAAGATCCTCCCCAACGCCCTCGTCCCTATTCGTCGGAAGGACCCTGGCCACAGCGCTTCGGCCGCCATTGGGGAGATTCCCTTGAGGATCCGCACTGTCCGCTCATTGTAGTGGGCGAGGTAAGCAAACCGAGTCGGGAGGCCTTCTGGGAACTGCTGGCCACCGCTGGCGTGGTGGCACACTTCAATGGCCATACCCACACGTACTCCAGTCGCCTCGTGCAGGGCGATGGACGCCGACGCAACGAGGTTAGTGCGTACAGCAAAACCGGGCAACACTTTCAGGTCGCGGACGGGGTATGGGAGGTGGATAGTGGACAAACGCACAATACCGCGGGAGCGGTCTACATTCTCACGACCGTCCGCGAGCAGGTCGTGACCTTTGAGGCCTATGACCAACTCGGGTTCGAGCCCTTCACGCAGATCGAGTCGTGGAGTGTTGAGGGCGGCAGCACAACGAACACGATCCATATGCCGGTGCGCCAGCACCCCCAACGTCACAGACGGGTACGAAGCCCGCGCAGGTGACCGGTACAGCAACGGCGACAGATCCAGCCAGTGGAGAGACGGTGACAGACAAGTGAGAAAGCGATCCGCCGATGGGGTGCGGGGTTACGGTGAGGATGCGACAGCATGGCACGGACGGGTGTTCACAGGTTGTAGTACCCTGTCTGCACGTTCAGCGAATCTGGTGCAGTCAGACCGCGTCCAAACAACTGTGTGCTCGGCTGGGTTTACGCTTCCGCAAGCGTCCGAGACCTTGCTCAATTCCTACAGTCAAAGAGATAAATGTGACGAAGAAACCACTGTTGTTGTCCGGTAAATTACAGGATCCTGTTGGTCAACGCACCTGCCTGCGCTGGGGCCAACTTTCGTAGTTGTGCGACTCCACTACTTCTACTGTCAGCATCAACACAATAACAAGCCAAGAAAGGGCATCTCGATGCCGCAATTCACAGTTACTGCCTCGACGCTAAATGTCCGTCAAACACCGTCCCTGCAGGGAGCGATCATCGGAGCGGTGGTCGAGAACGATATCGTTGAACAACTTGAGACCTCTGAAGACCGGAAGTGGTTCAAAGTCCAAAAAGGCGCTCTTATCGGCTGGTCATCCCAGAAGTCTCTGACACCTTTTGCGCCGAGTGTTCCCCCCGGACCGCTTGATCCTCTCCTACAGATCGCCAGCAGTTCGGCCATCGCCACCTGCCATTGGCCTGGGCGCGGCATCGCGCCACGCGGGTACACCAAAGGCATGGCACTGGTTTTTGCCAGGGTGTATTGCAAACTCTTGGACGGTGATGCCTTTGCTGTCGAGATGGCCAAGGCAAAGACGGAGGACAGTGAGAGAGATGCCCTCTCCCATTATGCGAACCAATTTCACCAACTCGGGATGGATAATGCGGCGTCCGGCGTGGTCACCTTACGCCATGTGTTCGTCATGCTGCTGGGTCTGGGAATGCGAGAAAGCTCTGGGCGTTGGTGTGAGGGACGGGACCTGGCAGCGGACAACATCACAAGCGAGACAGCGGAAGCGGGCCTCTTTCAGACCAGCTGGAATGCCCGTTCGGCGAGTTCACTGCTGCCACAGCTGTTTAGTGACTACCGCGCCCAGCCAGCAGGTTTCCTTGACGTGTTCAAGGAAGGCGTGACAGCACGGCCACAGAATTTGCAGAATTTCGGCTCAGGGAACGGAGAGGAGTTTCAGCGGTTGTCAAAGGAGTGCCCGGCGTTTGCTGCAGAGTTTGCCGCCATCGGGGTACGCAATATGCGCACCCACTGGGGGCCAATCAATAGGCATGCGGTGGAACTGCACCCAGAAGCCGATCGCATGTTCCTGCGCGTTCAACACGCGGTGGACTCCTTGAACCTCTGTCCCGCGGTGCGGTAAACTCACAACGTCTAACCCCGGCCTGGAGCCGAGTGCTGCTAGTCCGCTCGTACCGCACTCCCGTTTCTAGCAGCGACTCCGGCCGCGCGTTACACAACAAAAGAGACCGCATTGAGCACGTCAGCGCTTCTGTGGGGCGTTCTGTTTGGCTCCGTTGGGCTCGGCTTCTTTACCTATGGCAAGAAGCAAAAAGCCGTGGTCCCGCTGGTCTGTGGCTTGGGGCTCATGACGTGTCTGTATCTCGTAAGACCCGTCGTTCGACTATTGCGAGCCACTCACGATTGGGTATTTCATGACGAAGACAGCATTCGACCAGGGAGAAAATGGGCGCGAGAAATAGAAGAGGCTCTTCGTATCGCGCATCTTGTCGTCATCTTCTGGTGCACGCATTCCGCGCGATCTGAGGAGGTCAGGAAGGAATATGAATTTGCTCTGACAAAGGGAAAAAACCTCCTGCCTGTGCTATTGGACACCACTCCTCTTCCTAATGCGCTCGGCCAATTTCAGTGGGTCGACTTTCAAGAAATCGTAGGAGGAGAGGTACATAAGGCTCCGCCTGCGGTTGGAATGTGGGCGTTGGGAAGTCTCGTGGGTATTTTCGCGATTACTTCGTTGTTCTTCTTCTGGTCTGTCCCGCTCCACCAGTCAGGCCCGAATTTCCCGCCTGGGCCAACAGGAACGAACGACCACCTGAATCTCGGAATTCTCTTGCTCGTTGTGATTCTTTTCTTGGTGGGGTGGGGACTCTGGCGAGTATTGAGCGGAGATCGCAGCCACGGACTGAGTCACGTCAGTTTCCAGCAGTTGGCAAAGACGTTACAGACCGAAATGCTCACTCGGGTGAAACAGTGAGGGCATGCTGATGCGGCTTCCTATTTCGATACATTTGTTCGTGTACGGGCTGTTACGGTTCATCGCGTATTTCGGCGGAGCGCTACTGACCGTTCTTGCCACCAAACGGGTTCCGCCAAAAGAGTGGGTGATCAGAGGGGAATTGGGGACGTTGCAGGAAAATTAAGGTTATAATGCGTACCACGCCGGGTGCCACGGGCAGCGTGTCTGCCTGTGCAAATTTATCACTAGTCGTTATTTATTTTCTTGCTTCTTCACTGTCCGTGAAATAAGGGATGTTGCAGTTTTCTTCGTCTTGAGTTCCGTAGGTTGGGCTGAGTACCCACGAAGCCCAAGGCGGTCGTTGTTTGTTGGGCAACGCTGCCCTTTTGACCAACCTACTAAGGATCGGCGCATCAATTACTGTCGC
>JAYVFX010000305.1:0-5895 GCA_043772795.1 Deltaproteobacteria bacterium | reverse complement strand
AACTCCTCCCTTGCCGCAAACTGCTTGAGGACTCTCTCACATCCAACGCTAATCTGCTAACCTCGTATCTCCTCTGCACTTTTAATGCGTTAGCCCTGGGAGCCCCTGGCAGCAGTGAGCATTTCCCGTTCGTGCTGAGCCTGTCGAAGCACGGTTTCGCTTTTTTGAGCAGCTTCTAAGAAATTTATCAACAGCTTCTAAGAGCGTGTCTTTTTGCCGGTCGAGTGTGCGGCTCGCTTCATCATAGTTGCGCCAGGCTTCATCACGTCGAGTTTCCAGTTTTCTCAAAGCACGCTGGCGTTCCAACTTGCCAGGAAGGGTAGGGGCGAGGCGTGCGCCTTTTTCATTTCTTTCATCTGCTGATCGAGGTCATCAAGTTCTGCTTTGAGGGCTGTTCGGCGATCCTCTTATCGCTGGTGGGCAAAATAGGCTGCGAGGTTTGCTTCTTCTCGCTGTTTGCAGGCAACGGCGATGCGCAGCTTTTCCAGATGTTGATCCATCGTCTTTGCCCCTTGCTTCACTGGATGAGAGGAGAAAAACTGCTGGACGTCAGCTTCAAGTGCTGGAGTGACAAGTGTGGTGATACCTTCGCACATGCGGACCATGGAGTTGTCTGGATACTGGCGTGTCATCTCTTCCCAGTGCTGTTTCATGAATACCCAGACACGTTCACGCCCATCGGTATTGAGCAACAACGAGCGCATGAGGTATGGCGCGTTCTGCGTTCGGACCTCACCATTGACAGTCATCTGGAGGGTGCGATCCAGCAGGTCGGCTGGTCGAAACGCTGCCAGGGCGAAGAGGTAGCGTTGTTCTTCTTGCGGAGTCTTTGCGCTGTTCACGTTGGCATGAAACGCTTCATACTCAGCAGCTCCTCCGGTGTGCGCCACTATCCCGACGAGAGCTGGCACCAGATTGCGGTCGACTGCGTTCGGGTTGGCGCTGTACTGCTGGTACCGCATACGCGCTTCCTTTTGTGTGGTTGCGTCGTTTCCGAGAGTACCCAGCGCTCCTAGCAGCTCACCTCGGAGTTGGCTGGTGAGGTCGCTCTCCCCTGGGAGAGGGTGCCAACCGAGTGTTTGAGTGATGGGACCCAGTAACGTGCGGAGCAGCGCCTGTAAGCCGGGTCGTTGATGCGGATCGAGCAGTCGATAGAGGTAGTGACATGATCCGAGGATTGCTGCCCACACGTTGTGATCGCGCTCCTCACCGAACAGTTGCAAGAGGTCAAGATACGCAGCCATCGGACTGAGTCCAGCGAGAGTCGCGGCCCAGGTATCGTTCACGAGATTGAAACGTTCGACTGCTGACAGTGTCGTCTGGAGGTTCTGCGTCAATCGGCTCAACAGGTCCTGTGAATAGTGAATCCGATAGAATCCTGGTCCGTCGGCATTGACGACAACCCATTCCGGAGCGGCGGGAAGCTCTACGCGAATTTCACTGTCAGTGAGAAGAAGTGTCTGTGTGTGCACCCCTGCGGTTGTTTTTACGCGGAGAAAAATTGGCACTTGCCAGGTCTGTCCATGGGTAGTGTCATCAGGCAAATACAGGAAACGCTGTTGGGTCAGAATCAGCGTCTGCTGGTCCGCGTGTACGCTTATGAGCGGGTACCCAGGCTGAAATACCCACGAATCCATCAGGGCGCGCACGGGTTGGTGTGCCGATTCTTCTATTGCGTCCCAGAGATCTGTAGTTTCGGCGTTCTTGTACTCATGTTTACGGAGGTACGCCACGATGCCCTCGCGAAAGACGTCCGGCCCGAGGTATTGTTCCAACATGCGCAACACTGCCGCGCCTTTTTCATAGGTGAGAATATCGAACATTCCGGCGGCTTCGGCGGGCAGGCGTACGGGAAATTCAATCGGGCGCGTACTTTTGAGGCCATCGACCAACATGGCTGCGGCGCGCGACACTGCAAAACTTGTCCACCGTTGCCACTCTGGCTTGCAGTGGTCCACGGCGAGCATTTCCATAAACGTGGCAAACGCTTCGTTGAGCCACAACCCATTCCACCAGCGCATGGTGACGAGGTCGCCAAACCACATGTGCGCATTCTCATGCGACACCACATCGGCAACCCGTTCAAGCTCACTCCGGGTAGCATTTTTCTCGTCGATCAACAGGGCAGTTTCACGAAATGTGATAGCGCCGAAATTTTCCATTGCGCCTGACGCGAAGTCTGGAATGGCAATCAGGTCGAGCTTGTCGCCAGGATAAGGGTATTCATAGTACGTGCTGAAAAACGAGAGCGAGGCGGCGCCGATCTCTTGACCGAACTTTGCCAGGTGTTGTTTCCCTGGTACTGCCCACACTCGAAGAGGCTTGCCGTCAACAAAGACTGGCGCAGTTCCTTCAAACTCTCCGACAATAAATGCGACCAAGTAGGTCGACATCTTAATGGTGTCCGCGAATACTACTTCTTTTTTGTGTGTTCCTAGTACGGGTGTTTCGCGCACGATCGCTGTGTTGGAGATAGCCGTCAGATGAGTATCGATCACTAACGTCGATTGAAAGACGGCCTTCAGTGCCGGCTCATCCCAACAAGGAAAGGCGCGCCGAGCATCAGTCGACTCGAACTGGGTACTGGCAAGTACTTTTTCCTGTCCAGTCGCATCTTTGTAGGTGCTACGATAGAAGCCATGCAGCTTGTCGTTCAAGATCCCTGAGAACTGGAGTGTGAGCCGCCACGAACCCGGCTCAAGCGTTTGCGGGAAGGCAAGAGTGGCGCGCTCGTTTGCTTCATCGAGACGGACAGTGCCAGTAATGACCTTTCCGGCGACTCCGAGTACCGTCACTCGGTCGATCGTCATTTCTGCCGCGTTGAGGGTAATCTCCTGTACTGGTTTGTGGACGGAAAGGGCAATAGTTTCTTCGCCTGCAAATGTGAAACTTACGAGGTCCGGCGTGAGACGAATCTGGTAACGTTCTGGAGTAATGGTCTCTGGTAGCCGATAGGACTGAGAATCGACAAATACCGATCCTTGCTCCTGTGTGTCGGACATAGTTGCTCCTGAAAAAATAATGTAGGCGAGGTGCATGCACCACCTCTACTCAGCGATAGGGATACCAGAAACATGTACGCGTTGGCAAACTGTGAAGTGCAAATATCATGAATAGAGGGAGCCGCTGACCTGAAACTACTGGAATATGAGGAATTCTGTCGAGAAATTATATTCTTGCACCGGGCGCTGCTATCGCCTCTCCTGATCGATTGCAAGTGAGTGATTCCGGGCTACTGGAAGGAGAGGTGAGGACATTCAATCCATCTAAATCGGAATGCACGACATTGGGACGCTGCTCGTAACCGCGTGGGTAGGGGCGAAGCATTTGCCCCGTAGTAACCAATGCCACGGGGAGCCTGACCCGCAAATGCTTCGCCCCTACGGCTTGTTGTCTCTCGTCAGCGACGGTACCATAATCTACTCTGTGTCCAACCGAGGAAAAGAACAGAAGAAATTGACCCAGCGAGATGATCGCGGTATGGAAATGGAGAGCAGAGGCAGCCGTAGGCGAGGGTAGCTATGAAGCAACATGACAACGATACTGATTTTGAACGTGGCGTTGCGACCGAAACCGAAAAGAAGCTGAAGAAACCCCCATTGTTCAAGGTCTTACTGCATAACGACGATTACACGACCATGGAGTTTGTTGTGTACGTTCTACAGTCGGTGTTTCACCTTGAGCCAACCAAGGCGACGCAAGTTATGCTGCATGTGCATCGTAAGGGGGTCGGCGTTGCCGGAGTTTACACGTATGAAGTTGCTGAGACAAAGGTAGGTCGAGTTCATGATTTGGCGAAAGAGTACGAGTTTCCACTGAAGTGCAGTATGGAAGAAGCGTAATGAGCCGGAGCCACCCTCACCAGTTGAGAGTACGACCTCAAGCGGCATTTTACATTTCACGCTGTATGTTTTCTGTTTCAAAGGGAGCGAATGAATGTTACGACTGAGTCGAGAACTAGAAGCCACTTTTTCCCTGGCAATAAAGGAAGCCAAGCGGCGCCAGCACGAGTATTTGTGCTTAGAGCATATACTCTACGCACTGACCTTTGATGAACCTGTGGCTGGCATCATTCGGCACTGCGGCGGGAATGTCAAAGCGCTACAACGGGATCTTGAAGACTTTTTCAAAGATAATATCGAACAGCTTCCCGAAGGCGTTGATGCTGAACCGCAACAGACTCTTGGGTTTCAGCGGGTCTTGCAACGAGCGGCGGCGCACGTGCAGTCGAGTGGGAAGGAGGTTGTGGAAGGCCGGAATGTTTTGGTGGCCTTGTTCCGCGAGGAAAATAGCCATGCTCTCTACTTGTTACAACGGCAAGGAATCTCTCGCATTGATGTGCTGAATTATATTTCTCACGGAATTTCTAAAGTCTCAGGCGAGGATGAAGAAACCCGGAATTCACGGACAGATGAACACCCACCGGGGGCGGACGACGAGGACGAGGCCCGGCCAGTGAAGAATCCACTCGAAGCGTTCGCGTCAAACTTGGTGCAACGAGCGAAGGACGGTCTCATTGATCCGTTAATTGGTCGCCAAAACGAACTGGAACGCACCATCCATGTTCTATGTCGACGCCGTAAGAATAATCCGATTTATGTCGGTGATTCTGGAGTAGGGAAGACGGCAATCGTCGACGGTCTAGCGTTACAGATTGCCAAGGGTGAAGTTCCGGATGTGCTCAAGGACGCAACGATCTACTCGCTTGATATGGGCGCTGTGCTTGCCGGTACCAAGTTCCGCGGCCAGTTTGAAGAACGCCTCAAGGCCGTCATTAATGAACTAAAAAAGCAACCGAACTCGGTGCTGTTCATTGACGAGATCCACACCATCGTCGGGGCCGGAGCAACCAGCGGCGGTTCAATGGATGCCTCGAACATTCTGAAACCAGCCCTCACTTCAGGGTCGCTCCGTTGCATTGGGGCGACGACCTATCATGAATATCGTAGTTACTTTGAGCGCGACCGGGCATTGGCTCGTCGTTTTCAGAAGATCGAAGTGCATGAGCCGAGTATCGAAGAGACCGTGCTGATTCTGGAAGGTCTCAAGACCCATTACGAAAAACATCACAATGTGACCTATACGCCTGAAGCTTTACGCGCGGCTGCCGAGCTCTCGGCAAAATATATCAATGACCGCTTTCTGCCGGATAAGGCGATCGATGTGATCGACGAAGTCGGTGCGTCCTTCAAGATCAAACCTGCCTCAGTAGACCGCACAATAAGAGATACAGATATTGAAGATATCGTTGCGAAAATCGCGCGGATTCCCCCGCGTAGTGTGTCTGTATCCGATAAAGAACAGTTGCAGAATCTTGATAGGGATCTGAAGCGGGTCGTCTTCGGGCAAGATCAGGCTCTTCAGACCGTCGTGTCGGCAATCAAGCTCTCACGCGCCGGGCTTGGCCACCCAGAGAAACCGGTCGGTTCGTTTCTCTTCACTGGTCCCACCGGGGTGGGCAAAACCGAAGTCGCCAAGCAGCTTGCTGCGACTCTTGGCCTGCAATTCCTCCGTTTTGACATGAGCGAATACATGGAGAAGCATACCGTGTCTCGCTTGATTGGTGCGCCGCCGGGATATGTCGGCTTTGATCAGGGGGGATTACTCACTGAAGGGATCACGCGCAACCCGCACTCCGTGTTACTCCTTGATGAAATTGAGAAAGCTCACCCTGACCTGTTTAATCTCCTCTTGCAGGTGATGGATCATGCCACGCTGACGGACAACAACGGTAAGAAGGCTGATTTTCGTCATGTCATTCTGATCATGACGAGCAATGCTGGCGCGCGAGAAATGGCCGCTGCTTCCATCGGATTCGGGGAGCGGTCGAATCTGAGCAAAGGAGAGCAGGCACTGGAACGGCTCTTCAGCCCAGAATTTCGTAATCGCCTTGAT
>JAYVFX010000304.1:0-3090 GCA_043772795.1 Deltaproteobacteria bacterium | reverse complement strand
TTCACTGTTCCCACGTCGCTACTACTCATGGGACAGTAGTTGTGATTCTCCCTATCTATTTCCCACGACAAGTCTATGTAACTACGAAGTACATAGCCTGGGATTCTACCTTTAATACCGATGATACTTATCGGTATATCTCTGGGTCATTGATCCCGCGGATACTCTCCGTCTTATTATCGGGTGATACCTCAACCTTCTCATTTGAGTATCAATCCCAGTTCCTGAACCTACTCTGAGCATCACTCAAGGAGTACAATCGTCACACTTATAGTCATTAGGCGATGAACGCCGATGCCGTGTGAATGGGAGTTACTTTCATGTATCTCCTCGATTTACGCTTGAGATGAGCTCATACTTTTAGATAAACGTTCCGGAAAACATCCTGTCTTTTAGTGTCCCTCTTGCAATGAAACTCTCTACCTCCATCTCTAGCTTCCCGTCTCGCAAGTCCTATCGCGAGACTGTGATGCCGTACGCTGAGCCCCGTACCGCTATCACTTCCAACTCCAGCCCTTTCTCATCATCCGAGGATAAAGCATCTTCCTCTGCCCCAGCTATTCCGTTCAAGGCGGCATTCCATGCCTTCCAAGCCTTTGAACAACATGGTAGCAAATCCGTCGTTTCGGATTCTCCTTCGGACGATGATGATCATGGATGGACTATCGTGTTCAAGTCGAAGCGCGGAAAGATGTTGCCTACGCAACTCACCGTTAGCTTCGCCCCTGTCGATGCGAGCAAGTCTCTCGACCCTACCGTTGATCCGTTCATTCCCGATCACTTGAAGGCCGCTGCCGTTGAGCACCGTCCTTCCTCTTCTAAGATCAATCAGGTCGCTAACCATGCCGATCCTGAAGATGATCCAGTTCCGCATCTCCGAGATGATTCGGAGCATTATGCTGCAGCCATGGCCTTCCTTATGTCCGACTCTCGCCCCGTGAAGGCGCCCGTCGCTAAAGACAGTTACGCCGCTGCCCCCACTCCCGTCGTGCGTGTTGACGAACACAAGCCGACTTCCCGTCCTATCGACCGTGCCGTGACACGTGCTCGAGACTTCTCCGACCCACCCAGGGCTCGCCCTCCTACGCGTATCGGCCGTTGCCTGCCGCGCCAGAGTGCCAAGTCCAAGGATAAAGGTCGTGCCGCTGACCTGTTTGGTTCGCGTGCTTCGCGTTTTCATGTTGTGAAAACGTATACCCATGACGGCATCCGTCGTGTTTATCGCACTCGCGATCTCCCTCCGGTGCACGCCAAGCGTCGCGCCGTCCTCGATGAACTGTTGATTGCAGCGAGGACCAAGAAGGAGAAACTTGCGCAGAAGGTCAAGAAATCAATCCACGCTACAACCTACCATCGAGGTCTAAGCGCTGAAGGCTCGTGGCGCGAGCATAAACGACGCTACTGTGAACCTGGTATTTCTACAAAACCGGTTCCTGTTACTAAACCTTTTACGCTATATCAAAGTGAGAAGTTCCAGCATGTCCTTCAAGATGCGCTGAACAACACCACTGATCCTTACTTCCAAAGCCAGATCCGCTGTCCGATCCATGGAATCGGTGCAGTCGAGACCGAAGTGGCCGACATTGTCATGAGCCGCGATCCGATCGAAACTGATCATTCGCCGCTATCGTCGTTGCTGCAAGGGCTTGTCCGTAAGGGACTGAAGAACGGCACCATCAGGCCTGAGACTATTGTCAACCTGTGGATGCAAGGTGGAAATTCGCCCGAGTCGGCTCCCATCCCGTTCGAAATGATTGCCCAAGAACGCGCTAAGCGCTCGGGCGATCGCACCCATCGTGTTCAACATTCGAGCCGTCCCGGTTGGGGCCGCTCTCGCCCTCGACTTCGCAACGCACGCTACCGTGGCCAATCTAACGCCGCGCCTCCCAGTCGCCCGACCATCAGCAATCGCACCAAGGAAGCTTTCCGCAGGTTGGTTGTTGATTCGACGATACAGCAAGAGCGTGTACCATCGCATCACCGTCACTATTGCAACATGGCAAGCGTCGGTGGTGTCGAGGAGCAGAAAGACGGTTTCGATGAAGAAACAGAGCCGTCAGTGCACGATGACGATTCAGATTATGTGCCAGACGAGAGTGCACAAGGTGACGACGACTTACCTGCAGTGTTGGCCGATACGCCGATACCGCCACCGATTGATGACGACGATACCGACGACGGTATTGAAGACGTGACGCCGCCATCGGCGCCGCAATCACCAAACCTTGTCCGAACCGCCATCAACTCTCTTATCAAGAATTTGATTCAGACGCCATCACTTCGACGATTGGCGCCGCCAGGGATACTGCCCGCTTTGACTAACATAGCCGCAGCGTCCACAACTCCACCGTTCAGATCGGCCGCCAACAATCCTGCTGCCGCCGCACCTACGGTTCCTTCCTCTCCACCTCTTATTATTCCGTCTACGACGGCGCCGCCGACACCACGTGTTACTTTTGTCGCCGCGCCACCGACGCCAAGCCCCTCACGCAACGTTCAAGGAGGAGCACAGAAGCAAGGTGTGAGATTGGTAAAGTTACAAGTGCCGTCACAACGATATGACGCGCACGTGATCGATACGCTTAAAACTTACTTTCGAGTTGCGCATCGAAGTGACATTCCAGCATCTATGTCGATTGCCAACCAGCTCGAAATTTACAACGAGCTCGGTCCCAATTTTATTTCGCAATTCAGGCGCTACGAGCGTGAAGTCGCCGATCAAGCCGCCGCTACAGAAGCCGCCCGACGCAGTTTTGATGACGATATTGCCGCAACTGCCGCCGCCTCAGCCGCTGCTGCCGATGCCGCCGCTATCAAGAAACGGACGAAGAAAAGGCGTGAGCACGATGACGACGACGATTTTACCGACGCATCATCCGCTTCAGCCGACCGCGAACTTACTTTTGATACACGCGATTATTACGAGCCGGACCATGGTACATGGTTCGACTACCGCAAGCGTCGCCTGTTGACCGCTCGTGGCCGATTGAGCCCGAGCGAGAAGCAAAAGGATGAAGTCAAGGTGAGCAAGTTATACGACAAGCTTCACAAAAAGGCTCATCATCAGACCTTACCTATTTTGAAGCACAC
>JAYVFX010000303.1:0-14933 GCA_043772795.1 Deltaproteobacteria bacterium | reverse complement strand
AGTTCCTTGCCAGCCTTGTCTTTTACTATGATTGTGGTGTTCGGGTGATCAAGCCCGTACGGTACGACATCTTTCGGGTCTTTGGCGATGATGATCACTTCTTTCGTTGGGGTGAGATTCTCAACCAAGCTCGTTAACAAATCTGAAGGAATCGACAGTCCTGCCGGTTCCACCACCATCCAAGCCTGTCCGTTACGGCGGCACAGCACTGTCATATTGGAACGCTTCAAGATGATTTCTTGAATATCGTCGCGCGAGACTGGCAGAAATTGGCTTTGTTGGACAACAACAGGGGCAGTTGGGTCAACCAGGCCTAGTTTCTTGTTTGGGTGCCATTCAAAACGAAAAAAGTATAGTCCGAGCACTGCTGCGAGGGCATAATACCAGCCAATTTTCCGCCATGTCATCCGTGTTGCCTCCGCCAAAAGAAGACTGCGATACCCGTGAGGAAGAACAATCCAGGAAGCACGACAGTGCTCATCGTCAACAGCCAACGGCCTTCTTTCTCCGTCATCACAAAGGTTGTGACTCCTGGGGTTTCTCTGGACGGTCTCTCGCCGAGAATGTCTTGGTCATCCGCCAGCCAGTTGACCGCGTTTATGAACAAATCGCGGTTGCCGCCTTGGTCGAGCAAGCTGTTGTTGAGCATGTCGGCATCACCAAATACGACGATACGTCCGAGCTTGTCACCCTTCTTAACAGTGACTTCTCCGGCAATAGGCACTGGTCCTGAGATGTCACGTCCGGCGACAAATGTGGCAATTCCGTCTTTGCCGATATTGCCAAATGCAGTTGCAAACCCGTTGCCCGAAGTAGCGAGAACTGGACGCGCGATGATTCCTTTGGCGAGATCCTCACGGACCTCAACGACACGAGCCAATGAGAAAATCGGCGGGGCATTCACCGACAGGAGCATCGGATGCGGCTTGGCGGTGGCACTGACGCGGTAAGTAATAACTTCGCCAGCGTAAAGCCGTTTAGCTGGGTCCACGGCAACGACATCTGGGAGGCGTACATTATATCCTTCTAAGAAGGGAATCAGCGATGGCGACCCATGTACATCAAACAATACGAATAGTGACCCGCCGCGCTGGACGTAAGCATCAAGTGCGGCAATTTCTTCTGGAACAAAAGGTCCTTTTGGGCCGAGAATAACAACGACATCGGCGTCTGTTGGAACGCCGCCACTGCTGCCGAGAGAAAGCATTTTCTCATTATACGTTTCATCAGCAATGGATCCACGGAGTTTGGAGTAGCCTGATTGTGGAATGGCATCCGATAAGCTGCCTTCACCGTGGCCAGTAAGAAAATAGATGGCCCTCTCTTTTTTGCGCGTGACTTTTAAGAGAGTGGAGGCGACCGTACTTTCGCCGCTCGAAAGCAACGTCCCTTTCTGTTGACCATCGGCTTCAAACACCAGCGTGCCGTACTGCTGAGCGTGGTACTGCCGCGCCAGCGCCGGGTTCCGGTTCATATCAACAACGGTGTAGTGAAAATGTTTTGAGAGATTGCCCATGCGCCACAGCATGTCTTCGACGAAAAAATTCTCTGGGCGATCGCTGTTGATAAAGGCGAGGGCTTGTACGTCTTTTTTCAGATCTCTCACAATCTGTTCGGTACGCGGCGAAAGGGTAAATTTTTTCTCCGGGGTGAGATCAATGCGACGATTATGGTTGGTTAAGATTGCCTGGATCACCAAAAGAAAGAGAAAACAGCCGAACGTACCAACAATGAGCTTGATGATGTTGCGCAGGTTGGCGTTCATTTTCGTCCCCTCCATTGTCGCGCTTCGAGCGAACGCAGAGTGAGGAAGCTAAAGAAGAGCACGAAGACGATAAAGAAGGTGACCTCTTTGGAATCAATAAACCCTTGGGCAAAACTCTGAAAATGCGTGACCATCGATACTTCTGCGAGCATGCGGAGAGCACCCTGGTTCATGGCGCTTTCATTCCAACTGAGAATCCAGAACAGGAGAGACAATCCTAAGGCTGAAAGGCCTGCGACTCCAAGATTGTCGGTGAGCGAAGAAATAAACAGCCCACAGGCGATGAACGCGAGAGAGATCAAAACTAAACCTGTATAGCCAGCAAGCGCGACCGTCCAATCAAACGGTTGAACGCCATAGAGGAGGATCGGATACACGATGGTAAAAGATAAAATGAAGAGTGTGGCAATACTGCACGCGACAAACTTCCCCCAAAAGAGTTCACTGTCGCGCATGGGGTAGGTGAGGAGGAGCTCAATAGTTCCTAAGCGTTTCTCTTCAGTGAACAGACGAATAGTTAAAAAAGGAACAGTCAGTAATACGACCAGCCGCAGATCGGTGAAGAACAACTGCCAGAACGCAGCCATAATGTTCATACCGAAGCCGAACTGTACGTAGAAAATCAAATCGGTGTAGAAATAGTAGCCACTGAGCAGAAGAAACACAGCGGCGATGAGATAAATAAATGGTGAAAGGAAGTAGGAGCGGAGTTCTTTTATCACCACCGCCCAAAAATTAGTAAACCTGCGACTGCCGCCTTGGGACATGATTACCTCAGGAAAGTTGTCAGGGGCCAAAAAGGTTGTCAGAGGCTCTCCGGAAATCACTCGACAAGGGTCTGTTCATCCTTCGTTCACCCTTCGACAAGCCCAGGGCGAACGGGTCGGGCCTTGCCTTCGTTGAGCTTTTGCCGTTCGTGCTGAGCCTGTCGAAGCACGGTTTTGTCATTGCAGGGGTCGTTTAGCAGTTTCCGGAGAGCCTCTCAGTGCTCAGTGAAAAAAGCTGGTTTTCATTAACTACTGACTACTGACTACTGCTCTTCTTCATGCAGCTTCTTTTCGTCGTTCGTTTGGAGCAGTAAGACGTACAAACAGTTCTTCGAGACCAAGAGTCACTGGGGTCAGTTCGTACAGCGCCCACCCGCGACTCACGACTGCTTGTGCAATATCGCGAGCAATAGTCCGATCTGGCGACGTGACAATGAAGCTCTGGCCTTCTTGGCCGCGCTCGTTTTGCTCGTGCTCTATGACATCTTTCACACCGGCGAGTCCGCGCAGGGCGCTCAAAACTTCTGTGCGTGGTCCAGCGATACGCACTAACGCACGTGTCGCCCCTTGAATGCGCTCACTCAGACCTGTGGCGGTGTCTTCGGCGATGATGTTGCCTTTATCAATGATGACAACGCGCTGGCAGGTGAGACCGACCTCGTGAAGGATATGGCTTGAGAGTAAGATTGTAGTCTTTCCCGCCATCCCGGAGATCAGGTCGCGCATTTCAATGACTTGATTGGGGTCAAGTCCAACCGTTGGTTCATCGAGAATAAGAACTTCGGGTTCACACAACAAGGCTTGGGCCAGTCCTACGCGCTGACGATAGCCTTTGGACAGGGTTCCTATATGACGATGTGCCATGTCTTCGATCGTGCACTGCTGCAAGACTCGGTCGACTTGGCTGCGGCGTTGCGCAGTGGAATCGCCCTTCACGCGAACGCAAAAATTCAAGAACGATCGCACAGTCATGTCGGGATAGAGCACGACATTTTCTGGCAAATAGCCGAGACGACGGCGAGCTTCGAGGGAGTCGGTCTCAACATCAAGGCCAGCGACACGGACTTTTCCTTCCGTCGGAGGAAAGAATCCAGTCAGAATCCGCATCAGGGTTGTTTTTCCCGATCCATTGGGGCCGAGAAGACCAACGATCTCGCCCTTTTTAACGTCAAAAGAGACGTTATTAAGGGCGCGGACCTGGCCGTAATATTTTGTTACATTTTGTACTTCAATCATGATGTGCTGTTTACCGGCGTTTACGGTGTCGTTGATGCTGGTGCGGCAGCAGCTGAGGTCAACTGCTTTTTGAGTTTCTCGATTTCGACGCGGAGAGCACCTTCTGTTTGCTTGAGGTTATCGCGATCCAATTTTACGGCACCAAGGTCTCGTGTCGCCTCAGTGACTTGGCTACGGAGAGTTCCAACTTCTCCGGGCAGGATACCCGAAAAAATATTCGAACTGATTCCCAACCGCTCAAAGGCGATGCCAGTAAGCAGGAGGGAAATCCATAAGACTCCCGTGCCAATATAGCCCCAGATTGCTTTTTCGACTGAGTTATCTTCTGGTGCGTTATTAACTGCATTTGCCATAGCTCCCCCTTTATTTTTTCTCCGATGAAAATTAAGTGGGCATTAACTAGCAGAAAAGAAAACTGGGGGGAAGCGGCGTTGTTAGTACGAAGGCAAGAAATTATGGAGGAGAGAGCCAGGAGCACGTATAACGTGCTCCTGCTGCTTTGAGGTTAGCGCGCGCTCTGGATCAGATAATTGATCGAGAAGGCTTCTGCGGTGTTGATCGGCGTTGCTTCGTTAAAATACCATTCGTTCACCCAGTCAGCTGGCTTGGCGTACCCTGACGGTGCGTCCCATGGACTGCCGTGAGCAGTCTGGAGGTCCGCTGTCATCCCGTGTGGATCAAAAGCCCACTCATCTTCGTAGGCATACTTCCCACCTTGCAGCGGACGGGTTGGATAACCATCATAGGGCTTCTTGTTGTAATCGAACATGTTGAAAAACACCCGCCACAGCTCGCCACCTTGGTCATAGGCTTCCATGAAGATCACACCCAGGGTGTCTTTATCGATGTACATGAGCCGTTTGGAGAAGGCATATTGGCTATAGGCAGTTGGCAGGCCTTCTACCACCCACACCGGCCGTTTCTCCCAGTTGATGCCACAAGGCATGAAGGCGCGTGCACCCTTCGTACCATCAGACGGCTCACAAGAGATACGCTTTCCGTATCCGCCAGCATGCATCGGCGCGAGAATTTCTTTCTCGGCTAACAGACGGAATGTCCAGAAAGAGACTTTGGAGTTGAATCCCCACAGTGCATCAAGGTCATAATCTGTTCCCCAGAAAGCGTCGCTACGGTTCGATACACTGATACGACGGACACGACGCAACTCGGGCAGATACATGTAGGAGTCATCCGGCATATCCGCGGCCATATAGCGGTTGCTCAACACCCCTGCGCCTTTCAGATCGCTTGGTTCGAAGAGGGGACCGAATTGTTCGGTGTAGCGCATTGGCGGGTTGTGGGGGACGGTCGGCTTCGGCTCATTATAGAGACGGCCTGTCCACATCATACGCCGCCAGAAACCTGAAGAATAGCGCCGTTCCATTTCGCCTTTGCTATTGATCAGTTCGACGATCCATTCGGTACCGACGTTGTCGGTATAAGCAGGCTTCTGCTCTTGGTTCCACATAATCTTGAAGCCGACGAGGGGATCGCTGGCCTCAATTTTGGGGAACGGCGCACCGGCTACGAAGTTAAATACGTCACGGCCGTCCGGCGAGATCTTCACTTGGCCGGAGTATTTTTCAGTTGCCTCTTTGAAGGCTTTCGGCCATTCGATCTTTTTGTAGTCAACGATCTTCATCGGCATGCCGTGCTCGACATACCATTTCATGGCTGGCGTTAACAAATCCCCCGCTTGCGTCATGTTTTCTTTGGTAATCGTATCTCCGGCTTTAACATCTGCAGTTGCTACATTTGCTGAAGAAGTAAGGCCAAGAGCTCCTGCTGCGAGCATTGCACACGCAGCCTTAACTGAACGATGTAACTGCATAATATGCCCTCCTTTCGGGCGATAGTTGTGTAGTTATGGAACGGGTTTAATTACTCTGCACTGATTTAGCGACTTTCTTGTGGACACAAGTGATTATGTTGTTATTCGAGGGTGTGGGAGAGCGCTATTCATTGTAGTAGTCTTTCTTTTGTAAACGACACGCTGATATTTAGGTCAGCCCACGAATGGGCTATCTCATTCCTTGGAAAGACTGCCCGCTATGCTTCCCTGCTGCACCCTTTTCCCCCCTTTCCTCGGTTTGGACTTAGGAGAATTCTTGGCCTCGTAAGTTATAACTCGATGAGGGCGAAAATAGTTTCAACAGCGCCCTCATACGCTAGTTTTTTGAAAAAAGTCAATTGGATTGGTGTTCGCGGAGAATGAACCTGGGCTTTAGCAGAGCGACCAATACAGGGAGCAGTGTTACTGTTGCCAGGAAACTCACTGCCATCCACAAGGCTAAAAGCAGTCCCATCTCTGAGTTGAAGCGAATATGGGAGAAGGTCCAGAGGAGCGTTCCCAGAATCATGGTGATTGCGGTGAACGTGACGGATTTGCCTGACGTGGCAACGGCCTCACGGATGGCTTCTGCCAAAGACAATCCGGTACGATATTCTTCGATAATTCGACTGACAATGTAGAGTCCGTAATCGATACCGAACCCGACACCTACCGTGACTACGGGCAGCGTGTTGATGTTAATACCGATGTTGCGTACGCCCATGTAGGCGTTGACCACGGCATTCGCAACCAGGAGGGGAATCAGCATGTAAACGCCGGCCATGATTGACCGGTAGGTAATAACCAGCACGATGAAAATCGTGCCGAAGCCAAGCACGTTGACCAGCACGTCATTCCGCAATAACGCTTGGTTCGCAGCCGCAAGAGTGCCGATAATTCCACCGGCAAGGACAAATTGCACTCCTGGCACTGGGGTAGTGGTAATAAAATCCTGTGCGCGCTTAATCACCCGGCGGATCGTTTCGCCTCTGTGATCAGTCAAGAAAAATCGGATCGGTGCTGAGACAAAAGCGTTCTTTTTGTACTCGATAAAGCGGTTGCTATCCTGATAGGAAGTGCCGGCAAGATAGGCACCAAAGATGGTTAAGACTTGCGCATTGGTACGCGGAAGGACTTCCCATTTCGGTTCGCCTTCTGCCAGGGCCGCGCTGACGGTGGTAAGGATGTCAACAAAGGAAAAACTCACGCCAACCGCTGGGTCCTGCTCCATATAGCGTTGGAACTTCTCAATGACGGGGAGTACCGCTGGACTGGCCACCGAGTCCTTCTCGCTCTGGCGTTCAGCGACGACAATCAACTCTTCTGTGCCGCCAAACGTCTCCTGAATGCGCGCATAAGCGGCATTGTACGGTGCATCCCGATTCAATAAAGACGTGGCAGCGGTCGGATCACCTATGGTGAGATTTTGCCAAAAATACGCGCTCCCGGCCAGTAACGCTCCCCAGAGAACGAGTGTCAGGACTTTGCCTGCCGGGGAGAGGATGGCGTCGGTTGCCGCATAGATGAGCCGTTTGAAGGCTCCTTGTTCGCGTTTTTCGATCACCCGGATGTTTGGCTCACGCAGGTAGTAGTAGACAATCGGATTGAGGAGAAGTTCACTAACGGTGATTGCTAAGATCCACACGGCTGCGCTAATCGCAAGTTTTTGTAAAAGGACAATCGGGACGAGCAGAATCACCAACAAACCCAGGGCATCGGTGAGGATACCGGAGAGCGTAGGAACAAAAAGCTCGGCGAATGCGGCAATGATCGCCGGCTCTTTCTGCCAATGGGCTTTCTGATATTCCTCGTAGTAGCGATCGTGCATCTGGACAGAATGGCTGACTGCACGGGCAGTGATAAAGAACGGAATGACTAACGTCAGCGGGTCGAGACTGAACCCGATCATCTTGATAAACCCGAGTCCCCAAATGGCTGAGATGACGCCGGTGATGGTTGGCCGCAGGGCCCCGCGAATGTCACGAAAATACCAATACAGCAGAATCCACATCAGCACGGCCGTCGCGAAGAAGATGAGGAAAACCTCCTGTGCATAATAGTATACCCAACCATAGAGCCACGGTTCGCCGGCCACAGAGATCGTTGTGTTGGCGTCCTGATATGGTTCAACTACCGAGCGGCTGACGGCATCAAACATGCGCCGATGATCTAACCGCTCTTCAATAAACGTCCCTTGAATTAACGCGGCTTTTTCATCGAGTGACACGAGCACGCCATAGAGATTCCGCGAGGTCAGGACGATACGGCGAACGAGCTCCACTTCTTTGTCGTTCGTTGGGGCTTTTCCCATGACCGGTTCTGTGGCTGTCATGCCTCCGGCAAGCGTGCGCACACGGCGGTTGGTACGATGAGCGATGGAGTTAATGAGTTCATGGTTGACGCCATGCACCTGATCGAAACGCTGTGTCATCTCGAAAATTTTGCCCAGGGTCTCTTTGGTGAAAATCGTGCCTTCTTTGACTTCGAGCATGATTCTCACCGTATTCGCGCCACCAAACATCGGTGCATACTGATTGTGCACCTTGATGAAGGGGTGCTTCTGAGGCAAGAGTTCATCGAAGCGAGTAACCATGTCGAGCCGCAAAGCGAAGATGGCGAAGATAAGAGTGACAACGCTCACAGCGATCAGGAGAGGGATGCGCTTTTCTATGATTTTCCTGCCGAGAGAATAGAGGTATCCTTTATCTGCTTCGCTCATAGGGAGAGTCCTTTTTGTCCTGTGGTTATGCCTCTGTAGCTACGGTAGAAGCTGTTCCTCGGTGTCATTCTGAGTGAAGCGAAGAATCTCTCTCCTTAACAGAGCGAGCGAGTCTTCGGGCCTTCCGGCTTGAGAATGACGCGCTTCACCGTTTCTGTGGCAGGCCTTCTTTCCGTCCTTTTTTTGCTGCTCCTGTCTTTCGTTCTAACAATCCATCGATAATCTGCTCTAGGTTTTCTTGGGTCAATTCTTTGGCCATGATCCAGCCATCGAAGATCACACCAGGGACAGCGTCGATACGATAGCTTTCCCCTAAAGCAAGATTCTTATCAACCTCTGCGTTCCCGTCTCCTTTGTCTAACCGTGAGAGTAATACATCCGGGTCGAGGTCAATGCTATGCGCGACCTTTGCGAGACCTCCCTTACTAGTGGTATCGAGTTGTTCTTCAAACCGCGCATGGAACAGCGCTTTTTGCATTTGCTCACCGAGCCCCATTTCCTGGGCGATCGCATGGGCGCGGGCAGCAAGTCGAGACTCTTCGTGGACGAGCGGATAAGCAAGAAAGCGGATTTCGATGCGCTCGCGATACTTCTCCTGAATTTTCGGGATAATCGTTGTGACCGTGTGGTAACACGCTGGACAAAGGAAATCTTCAAAAATGGTGAGTAGCACCTTACTTGAAGTTGCCCCTTCGGGCTCGCGCCGAACAAAAACGTAGGAACCCGGAAGCGAGAGGTATTGGTCCATCAAGTCAGCTGAAAAAGAGGTTGTGGGAAGAGACAGGAAGAGCATGAGAAAAGAGCCACTGAGCCATAGCAGCATAAGTGGCTGGCGATCATACAGAGCCAACCGGGAGCAGCGCAATAGCGGGGTAAGGGGAAGTCGTCGCAGTTTGACCCTCACCCCAACCCTCTCCCGCACCGCGGGAGAGGGAGAAAATCGCCACGATTACCTGTTGTTTGTGCGGCAAAATTTATTAGCCTAAATCTACTGACTACTGACTACTGACTACTGACTACTTTTGCTACGTCTACGCGATCAATTGCCCGAGCACGTACGGTAGAATTCCGCCGTGGCGATAATACTCAATCTCGATCGGCGTATCGATACGCAGCGTCACTGGTACCTTCTCCGTTGCGCCGTTCGCACGGTGAATAACGAGCGTTAGATCCTGTCGAGGCTTAACATTGTCAGAAAGGCCAATCAAATCGAACGTCTCCGTGCCCTCGAGTTTGAGCGTCTGAGCATTGGTGCCTTCCTTGAACTGGCAGGGCAGCACCCCCATACCGACAAGGTTGCTGCGGTGGATACGCTCGAAACTCTGCGCCACGACTGCGCCGACGCCCAAGAGCTTCGTACCTTTTGCCGCCCAGTCACGTGAACTGCCAGTACCGTATTCTTGTCCGGCAAAGACGACGAGCGGAACCTTAGTGGCTTGATACTTCATTGCGGCGTCGTAAATGCTCATCTGTTCGCCATCTGGTTGATACTTTGTGACTCCGCCTTCGACCCCAGGAACCATTTGATTTTTGATCTGGGTGTTGGCGTAAGTGCCGCGTGTCATAACTCGATCATTGCCACGCCGAGCGCCATAGCTATTGAAGTCCTCTACAGTGACTTTGTTGGCGAGCAGATATTGCCCGGCCGGTGAAGTCTTTTTAATCGAACCCGCCGGACTAATGTGGTCGGTGGTGACTGAGTCGCCAAGAATCGCCAGCGGACGTGCTCCGTTGATGTCAGCAATCTTTCCTGGCTTCCCCGAGAAGTCAGTAAAAAACGGCGGCTCTTGGATGTAGGTTGACTCTGTATCCCACTGATAGATGGCTCCGGCTGTGCTCGGGATGTTGTTCCACAACGGATTCTCTGCGGTAAAATCGGTGTACAAGCGGCGATAGGTTGCAGGATCGAGTGCCGCAAACATCAGGTCACGAATCTCTTTGAGACTCGGCCACAGGTCACTGAGAAAAACGTCTTTCCCATCTTTGCCTTTGCCAATTGGTTCTTTGCTCAAATCGATATTGACTCGTCCTGCGAGGGCAAAGGCGACGACCAGTGGCGGGCTCATCAGGAAATTTGCTTTGATATTCTGATGCACGCGTGCTTCAAAGTTGCGGTTACCACTTAAGACTGATGCACCGATGAGGTCATTCTTGGTGACGACATCTTCGATGCGCGCATCAAGGGGTCCTGAATTACCGATACAGGTTGTGCAGCCATACCCGACAAGGTTGAAGCCAATCTGATCGAGGTAGGGTTGCAATCCGGTTTTTTGCAAATATTCAGTCACTACTCGTGATCCTGGACCCAGGGAAGTTTTCACCGCTGGTTTGACTGTCAGGCCCTTTTCGACCGCTTTCTTCGCTAAGAGGCCGGCAGCGAGCATCACGCTTGGGTTTGAGGTGTTGGTACAAGAAGTGATGGCTGCGATGAGGACATCACCGTGTCCAAGATCACCCATCGGCTTCGCCCCATTAGCGACCGCAAAACGCTGACCCATCGTTTCTGCGGGCTTGGCGTAGCCGTTGTCTTTGACGGGCTTGCTATACAGCTCAGTGAATTTGCTTTTGAGATCAGACAGGGTGATGCGATCTTGTGGCCGTTTCGGACCGGCGACACTCGGTTGCACTTCGGCGAGGTTGAGTTCAAGCACCTGACTGTAGTTGCATTCGCCTTTGCGCGGAATGCCAAACAACCCTTGCGCTTTGAAGTAGTTGCGAAACGTCTCTACTTGTTCATCAGTACGCCCGGTGGCAGTGAGATATTTGCAGGTTTCTTCGTCAACTGGGAAGAAGCCCATCGTTGCGCCATACTCGGGAGCCATGTTGGCAATCGTCGCCCGATCGGTGAGCGGTAGTGAAGTCGCTCCCTCGCCATGATACTCAACAAACTTGCCGACGACGTTGGCTTTGCGGAGTAACTGGGTGAGATGGAGCACAAGATCAGTCGCCGTTACTCCCTCGCGGAGCGTTCCAATTAAGTTCACCCCGACCACATCAGGGGTGAGGAAATAGACCGGCTGACCAAGCATGCCCGCTTCGGCTTCGATACCACCGACGCCCCAACCAACGATACCAAGGCCGTTAATCATGGTGGTATGCGAATCGGTACCAACGAGCGTGTCAGGATAATAGACGCTATCTTTCTCTAATACCCCGCGGGCCAGGTATTCGAGATTCACCTGATGAACAATGCCGATACCCGGCGGCACAACTTTGAACGTCTTGAACGCTTGCATGCCCCACTTGAGAAACTCATAGCGTGGACGGTTACGCTGGAATTCGATCTCCATGTTTTTGCGGTAGGCATCACTAGTTCCTGAAACATCAACCTGGACCGAGTGATCAACGACAAGATCTACCGGGACCAACGGTTCAATCACTTGCGGGTTCTTGCCCAAACGAGCCACAGTGGAACGCATAGCAGCGAGATCAACGAGCAGTGGCACGCCAGTGAAGTCTTGCAAGAGAACACGAGCAACGACGAAGGGGATTTCTTCGGTTCGTTCAGCGTTCGGTGCCCATTTAGCCAATGTGCGGACATCGTCCTCGGTGATTTTCTTGCCGTCGCAGTTCCGCAAAACGGATTCAAGGACGATGCGAATACTCACCGGCAGTTGTGAAATCGGCGCAACCCCTTCCTTTTCTAGTTGCGGCAGCGAGTAAAATTTCCCACTGCGGCCACCGCTCAAAGGGAAGGTCTGTAATGAATTAAAAAGATTGTGCGACATAAACACTCCTCATACAAAGATGACAGTTAGCTATTAGCTGGTCGCCATGAGTGCGGACAAGAGGGGAACAGGTGATCTGCTTTGGGCCAGACGTAGATCCTCACTAACAGATGCAGACCCGAGACTTTCATGGAATTTTTTGCAAATCCCTCCCGACAACGCTTTGATCTCTTGATGGTGCGAGTCGCGACGATGCCCGAGCGCCAGCCACCCCCAGGTGTCAATCAGGACAGCATCCGCCATTACGCCGGCTCCTTACCGTACAACTCCTCGTCAATCGCTTCCGTAGAAAGAGGATTTCCGGATAAGCAACCCGCGACTCGCAAAATTGGATCTTCATTCTTCTGCTCGCGAAGCCGTAGAAAATCGATAAAATCGAGAACTTCTTGTAGCCGAGCCTCAGATAAATCAGTGGCCTTTTCGAGCAACTGTTGCTTGAGTACGTCCGTGGCGACATTCATAATTGCACTCCCTATTCCATTGACTTACCGCATTGCCTCAATCCTTCAAAGACTCAATTAGCGCCTTCGCCTCTTGCAAATCCTTGGTGTCAAACCCTTCGGTGAACCAGTTGTAAATCTCCGACAACAGCGTGTGAGCTTCGGCTCGTTTGCCCTGTTGTTGCCACAGGCGCGCGAGGCTGGTTGCCGCACGTAGTTCCAGCGATTTGGCTTGCTGCTTCTGCGCAATATCGATGGCCTTGTGGAAACATTCTTCTGGGGATGACAGGGCGACAAGGCGACTGGGTGACTGGGCGAGAGCTGTGTTGTCGCCCCGTCGCCCGCTCTCCCGTTCTCCCAGTCGGAGCGATAGCTCCCCGTACAGCCGATACAGCTCCGCCTCGTAGTAACGCTCTCCAGTTCTGTTTACCAGCGTCAGCGCTTCGGCCAGCGCGCTCAGCCCCTCCTTGGCCTGTCCCACTTTCCCATACGTCTCGGCCAGCAGGGCAAGGAAATACGGCCGCCATATCTCTGCACCTGTGGCCTGGTAGGTCGCCAAGCCCTGGCGCATCTGCGCGAGCCCTTCAACTCCTTGCCCTTGCTCGGCCAGCGCCCACCCGCGAAAAATGGTACCCTCAGCTAAGAACAACGGCACCCCGTGCTCGGTGCCGAGCGCAATCCCTGCCTCGGCCTGCTCTTTGGCTCTTTGCTCCTCCCGTCGGAGCAGATGGCACAAGGCTACAAGTTCCAAGGCATACGCTAAGCTAAAAGGATGAGCCACCTCTTGAGCCAGAGAGACCGCCGTTTGACTACTCTTGAGGGCTTGGTCCGGATAGCCTAGCTGCCATAACGCCAAAGCGGCAAAGCACAAGCTGCTCATTCCAGGATCATGTCCGTACACAAAGGCCAGGGTGCGATGTTCCTGGAGATTGTACAGCGCAAGGCTCTGCTCAAAGTGTGCACGGGCAGCGGTCAGCTCTCCGATATGGAACGAAGAGCCCCCCAGCGTCCAATGAGCTTCTAAGAGGCAAGTTGTGTCGTGCTGGCTCTCGGCCAGGCTCAGCAGTTGCTCTGCGAGTACGTACGCCGTCCTGTGCTCCGCCCGTGTGACATAAAAGGCCCACAGTCCGTGCAGCACCGGGCAAAGCTGCGGCGTCTCCCCGATCTGCTGGCAGAGTTCCCGCGCCCGGGCATAGGCCCGCTCGGCTTCTGGGACAGCATACCCCTTGGCAGCCATCAACACCGGCCCCAGGGTCGTCTGTAAGACGAGTTCCTGTTGGATGAGTTCAGGCGTGTGCGGCAGGGTCTTAAGCAACTTGAGCCCTTTCGTGAGGTGGTTGCTTGCTTCACTATTGGCTGAGCGTGAGGCTGCCCGCTGCCCAGCTTGTTGCCAATACAGAATCGCCTGCTCAATCATCCCTGCTTCGGTGTAGTGATGGGCCAGCAACTCTGGCTGATTTTCCTTGGTGTCCGGAAAGCGTTCCTCTAATACTCTGGCTATCTGCTGGTGAGATTGTTGCCGAGTGCTCTTGAGTAGCGACTGATAGGCGGTGTCCTGAATTAGGGCGTGCTTGAAGAAGTATCGCGTTTGTTCCCCAATACCACGTTGGTAGAGAATCTCGGCTTCTACGAGTTTGGCGAGAGCAGCTTGTAAGTCGGTCTCATTCAGTGGGGTCACAGTTTGTAACAGATCATATGAGAACTCGCGACCTAACGTCGCTCCCAGTTGTGCGACCTGTCGCGCAGAAGACAGACGATCCAATCGCGCTAGCAGTGCTTCCTGGAGTGTCGCGGGAATCGCCAGTTGGAGAGGGGTGTGGCGGGGTGACTCCCAAGACTCCCTAGACGCAACAGACTCTATGACGCTCTTGGTCAACTCTTCCACAAACAACGGCACTCCGTCTGTCTTGATGCGAATTTGCTCCACGACTTCAGCAGACAACTCTTTGTCAGCTCTCACTTTCTCAATCATCGCCTCGACCTGCTTTTTGCCGAGCCGGTTGAGCGTCAGGTGGGAAATGTGCGAACGGGGCTTCCACGGTGGCGCGAACTCAGGTCGGAAGGTGAGTAAGAGCAGCAGTTTGGTGGTCGGAAGTTGCTCGATGAGCAGGGAGAGGAACTCTAACGACGATGGATCTGCCCAATGCAAGTCTTCCCACACCGAGACCGTCGCTTGTCGTTCAGCTTGGGCAACCAACAATTGCACTAGCGCCTGCAGCGTACGTTCTTTCTGTTTCTGCGGTGTGAGTGTCAGTGGCGGATAGTGGGACGGAGTCGGTAGCGACAACAGCGCAGTGAACAGCGGCACTGCTTCCTGCATGCCGTACAACGTCAAGGCGCGTTCCAGTTTTTCAACTTTCTCACTGTCTGTGTCTTGCCGGGCCAAAAGCAAGGTTCGCTGCAAGACATCAATCAGCGGATATAACGCGCTGTGTTGATGATACGAC
>JAYVFX010000302.1:0-11250 GCA_043772795.1 Deltaproteobacteria bacterium | reverse complement strand
AGACAACACAGGACATCGCTCAAATGGAACAACAGCTAGTGAAGCAGAGAGAGGTAGCAGCATAACGTCCGAATGGCGTCTCATTGCAAGCGAGCAGATGCAGACAAGACAACCAATCGCAAAAGTGAGAAAATACGGTGAAGATTTCCGCAATTCTGACAAACAACGTCGACTTCTCTCCGCTCTTCTGCTCACCATCACGGTTTTTCTCCGTTGCTGTGGGCACGCGCTTTGCTCTACTGTGTAATGTAACCTAAAGACTGCAACACAATCGAGGAGGTATAATTATGAGTACCAATGGCGTCGAGGCGTTTGATACTACCCTGCAAAAAACCAATGCCTGGCTCAATGACCTAATGGAAGACCTCGCATGGGACAACCGGCATTGGGCGTACTTGGCACTACGAACTGGACTCCATACTTTGCGCGACCATCTGACCATTGAGGAAGCGACCGACCTTGGCGCGCAATTGCCCATGTTGGTCCGCGGGTTCTATTACGACGGCTGGACGCTAACAGGAAAGCCGGTACGCGAACGCCACAAAGCGGAATTTCTCAACCATATCCGCGAGGCGTTCAGACATGACGAGCGGATTGACCCGGAACAGGTCATGCGGGCGGTCTTCAGACTGCTCTCGCGCCGCATCAGCGCCGGCGAAATCGCGGACGTCAAGCAGTCGTTACCTGCGGCCCTGCGCCACTTGTGGCCCGCAACGTAGGTTCAGTCATGTCTTTATTCATTCTAAAAAAGCGTTAGACAGAAGGGGATACTTATGACACCGTATCGTCTGCTAGAGCACTTGTTGGCGCTGGAACAGCGCGTACGTCACGTCTATGTCCTCGTGAGTCAACGGCAAGAGTTTCCTACCGACCTGCGTGCCGTGTGGAAAGCCATGGCAGAAGATGAAACCCATCACATCGTCGCTCTGGAACGCTCCGCCCATCTGTTTAGTGTGATGGATTTTCCCCCGTCGGTTTCCGACCACGTGCTCGCGAGTGTCGAGGCCGTGCTGGCCGCGGCTGAAGCGACCGCGCAGCAGACGGATCTGACCAGTGATACGGCTTTCCATCAGGCCCTGCAGATTGAAGGGTCGGAGTTAAACCACCTCGACGAAGCATGGATGCACGGGTTTCGGTCGACTACGAACCTGTTGCTGCAAGCATTGGCGCCAAAAACACAGGAGCACATCCGTCGCTTGATTGATGCTGTGCATCATTTCAGCACTGATACGGCTTTGCACGCAGAAGCCGATGCCCTCTGGGCGCAATACGATAAACCGCAGAAGGAACCTGTGAGGACCGAGCTTCCACGCTAAGAGAAGAGACGAGGCGTCATTCCCGCGCAAGCGGGAATCCAGTTTTTTCGTCTGGTGGGACAGGCATCTTGCCTGTCTGTAGAAACAGGCTGGCAGTCTGTTCTCCCTACCTTGTCAGTGATAAGCAAGAAGTGCACCCACGATACGATCGCCCCAAGCTCCACAGCGTGGGCGTGATTCTTATTTTTGCGAAAAACCGCGGGACACATTCCTAAATTTGCGAAAACTCCCAAGCGAACGCAAACAAATCCTGCGGTATGTACTTTGCTCCTACGGACCGTAGGCCCTCTCAAGGAGACTGTATGGAAATCAAGAAGATCCTCGTGCCGTGCGATTTCTCTTCTTATGCAGAACATGCCCTCACGTGGGCAGTCCATCTGGCGCGGCAATCGAACGCCGAGATCCTTCTCGTCTACGCCGTCCCGATCTTTCCGCATCTGTCGTATACGGAAGTGCCTATCCTGGTCGACATCCCGAAGATCGAGGCCGAGTTAATCGCTGAGGGCGAAGCACAACTGCGCAAGTTCCTCGCCGAGCACAATACCGGGAACGTGGGGATTGGATCCCGCGCCATGCTCGGTGACCCGTTCGCCGTCATCTGTCGCGTCGCACAAGAGGAGCACGTAGACCTGATTGTTTTGGGATCGCATGGTCGCACTGGGCTGTCCCACGTGTTTCTCGGTAGCGTCGCTGAGCGTGTTGTCCGGCATGCTCCGTGTCCTGTGCTCGTTGCTCGATTACCACAAAAAGCTACACAAGGAGTCTAATCATGGAACAAGAACAACCGATTGAACGCAAAGAGACCGGCATTCGCATTCTGCTGACGATACTCTTCGTACTGATCCTGCGTACCGTCGACGTAGTCTTAGGAGTCATTGTGCTCTTTCAACTCGTCTTCACTCTGATCACAAAACGACGTCCAGGAGAGCGAGTTGCCCGGTTCGCCAACCGGATTATCACCTACGTTATGCAACTCCTCCGTTACCTGACGTATCAAGAAGACCAACGGCCCTTCCCCTTCTCGGATTTTCCAGCGGAGAGCGCGCCGCCCCATACGTCAACAAGACCCAACGGGCAGGCTCCAGCGTCGCTCCAGCAGCTGTAGTGTGCGCCATGCGCACGAAAGAAGCAGAGGGCTAAATCAGACCACAGAAGATTGGTACACCAGGGGTGTCACCCTGAGCAAAGTCGAAGGGCTCAGAATGACACTACTGAATGGTCACATGATAAAGTGTACGAATGTCATGCATTCTGCTTTATAGCGGTTTTCGCTTGGGCGAGCATACGTTCTTTGCCGACTTTACCCCTCTCCCTACCCCTCTCCCACAAGGGGAGAGGGGACCTGAAAATACTCTCTTCATACAAACGAAAACCGCTATAGCCCACCGGTTTCTCTCGGGGGACGAAGACGCAAAAGCCGCGAGCAGATTTCGCAAAAATGAGAAAACGCACGCTGTATATTGTCAGTCTTGCGAAAGAAACGGTTCTGCGTCGCCAATCTGGCCGCACAACGGCGGCAAGAGAATTGCGTAAGGCTTAAGATACGAATTCTTGTGTATAGGAGGTGTCGTATGTCGCTCCAGCAATTTTGTGAACGTGCAGTTGTGACCATTGCTCCAGATCAATCGATCGCCGAGGCGTGTCGACTACTGCGGGAAAAGAACGTCGGCTGTGTCGTTGCCACGGAGGGAGACACGGTCCGAGGAATTTTAACCGACCGTGACATCGCCTTGAAGGTCACGGGAGAGAAGAAGGACCCGCAACAAACAAAAGTGCGCGAGATCATGAGTCCGAACCCCACCCGCATCGCAGTGAACAAGAGTCTGCATGACTTGACCACGTTGATGCACACGCACCACGTCCGGCGCGTCCCGATTGTCGACGGTGGAGACAAGGTGTTGGGTATTGTCACTCTGGATGATTTGCTCGTACTCCTCGGTGATGAGATGTCAGACATGGGCAAAGGGATTGCGGGCGCACTCTTCCGCAAACCCAGCCCGAATGAACCGGCGGAATCCGATATGCCACTGAGCTGGCTCATGTCGTATCTCTAAGGAGAGTTGTATCGTGGATAAAAAATACCCCGAATATTACCAACATCTACAAGCGCTGATGGTGAAGCTCGGCAACGAACTGCCTGGGCCGATGGCCGGCTTCGGACAATTGCATCGACAGGCGGTCGCCGGCGGCACGCTGAGCACGAAAGTGAAAGAGCTGATCGCCTTGGGGATTGCCATCGCTGCGCGCTGCGATGGGTGTATCGCGTATCACGTGCATGACGCGCTGCGCGCTGGTGCGACCCGCAAGGAAGTGCTGGAGACGATTGGTGTCGCTATCCTGATGGGCGGCGGCCCCGCGACCGTCTACGGAGCTGAAGCTTTTGAAGCGCTGGAACAGTTTGAGACTGCTGGCATACGCTGAGTGCGGGAACGCGTAACAACATCCCCAGAAGAAAGGGAAAACCTGTGGATCGACCACCTCGCGCCGCATTCTTGCTATTGTTGGTTTCTGGGATACTCGCCCTAGAGTTCCTGTTTCTCGCGCCAGAACCGAACATACAAGACCTCCCATACAGCCAGTTCAAGCACATGCAGAGGTACACTCAACAGCTCCCAACCGAGATCGCTATCTCATGACTCGCTCGGAATTGGAGCACCGCTTGTCTGTCCTGTTAGCAGGCCGGGTTGCGGAGGACCTCATCTTCGGGGATGTGTCGACCGGCGCACAGGATGACTTGCAGAAGGCTACCGATATCGCGCAGTATGGTCACCGAGTACGGCATGAGTCCGCGGCTCGGCCTCCGCACCTTTGAGAAGGAACGACGCGGATTCTTTCTCGATACCACCTGGGCCACGAAGAAGGACTATAGTGAAGAGAAAGCCGCGGAGATTGACAGGGAAGTGGAACAGATCCTCGAACGGGCGCACCAGCACGTGCACGAACTGCTCAGCACGAAAAAGCCACTACTGCAGCAACTTGCTCAAGTACTCCTAGAGAAAGAAGTCCTCGACGGTGAAGAGTTGCGGCGCCTCATTCATAACAGCAACGACACAACTGAAGGCCGACAGGAGACGTCGGGTTCACAACGGTTGTCTGCGTAGATTCCCAAAAGTAAGAAAATAACTCTCAGGATACCCTCTCAGTTTCTTTTGACCTCCATCAGTGCCGGAAGAGCACCACCAATTGCACGATGTCTCTAGCGCCTCTGGTGCTACGACAGCATGTCTTTGAATGAGCCCATTTTCATCAGATCACGAAAACAGCGCAGACAATCGCTCTCCGTGATCAGACCAACCAAGCAGCTGTCTTTATCGGTCACTGGCAAGCAACCAAACTTCTTGTCCAGCATTTTGTCTACAGCTTCGACGATACCAGCTTCCATGTCGACCGTAGTCACGACTGGGGTCATCACATCACTTACTTTGATGTTGCCAAGCCATTCGTGCTCTTTTGTCTTGGTGAATCCCAGTACTGATGAAATGGCGGCTTTGTACAGGTCGCGTTGGGTCACTAAGCCAACCACGCGCCGATTCCCGTCAATCACCGGTAAATGGCGAATGCGGCCCATGCTCATAACGTCGTCGGCCACACTCATGTTGTCACTCGCGTGGAGTGTGACCACACTGCTGTGCATAATGTCTTTGACTTTCATAGCTGTCCTCCTGAGGGGATTAGCAAAGCGGGCGCCAACGCCGTTCGTGAGTTCTGGCCCAATTTTTCGCATTTATGAGAAGTCTGCTGGGAAAATTTCCCAAACATAAGAATGAACTAAAATGCAACGTGGAAGAGAAAGCGTGCCCTTTGCTTTCCTTTTTCCTGTTTCCCCCTCTATCCTTTTCCCCCGACCGCTGCCGCCAACCTCTGCGCAGATGGTCCACGTGCGGCTGTCACGGTCGGTATGAGAGTTGCTTTAGTATCCCAGGAGCGAAGCTGGTGAGGACTGCTGACGACGTTTCACTATGGAGGGAGCAAATGTCCACCAAACACGCAGAACGAGGCACGATCCACACGCGACGGAATCTCGCGGAGTTCGATACGCATGACCCCTACAATCCACGGGTTGACCCTGGGGAAGTCGCGGTGTGCACTCAATGTCATGCCCTGTACCAGCGGCGACACTGGTTTTTTGATGAAGAGCTGTACTTCCACCACAACGCACAGCCCGAGACGCGGAAAGTACTCTGCCCCGCCTGTCAGAAGATCCGCGATCGCTATGCCGAGGGGCAAGTGCTCCTCCATGCCAGTCCATTTCTGACCACGCACAAGGATGAGATCCTCCGTCTCGTTCACAACGAAGAGGACCGCGCCAAGGGCGACAACCCGCTCGAACGGATCATTGCGATCAGCGAGTCCGCGGATGGGGTGACCGTCACAACGACGAATGAAAAATTGGCGCAACGCATTGGCCGCACCTTGAAGAGTTCCTATCAAGGTCACACCACCTATCGCTGGTCTGACTCTAAGTTTCTCTCGGTGGAATGGCAGCGCTCCGAATAGTTGGAGGATTGATATCATGACTGTATCGAACTGGATGACAAAATCTGTCCTCACCATTAAGCCGCATGACACGCTCAAGCAGGCGCATGAGTTGATGACCAAACACCGGGTGAATCAACTCCCAGTCGTTATCGAGGACAAAGTAGTGGGGATTGTAACCGACCGCGACGTGCGCGACGCCTATCCGTCGAGTATGCGACTCATGCGCGGCAAAGAGATTGATAATTTCGCCGACTCGTATACGGTCGAGGAGGTGATGACCTACAACGTCATCACGCTGGGACCTGACGCGTCCCTCAGAGAGGCGGCACAACGTTTACGGAAACAACGCTTCGGGGCGGTGCCGATCGTCGACCACGGAACGCTCGTGGGGATCATCACTCGCAGCGATCTGCTCGATGCTGCCTTAGCAGGTGAGTTCCCAGGGCACCCATAACATCCCCACACCGCCTCAATACCATACGAGGAATAGGAGCATCATCATGAAAGCACGAGATGTGATGAATACGCACGTGACCGCAGCCACACCGATGGCTATTGGGCGTGATCTCGCCCAGCAGTTGCTGTCCGGGATGTACAGTGGCTTGCCCGTCGTCGATGCCGACAATCATGTGATTGGCGTCGTCACCGAATTTGATTTACTCAAAGCCCTACAAGATGGGAAAGACATGCAGACAATCAAAGCCATGGAGGTTATGGGAAGGCCAGCCGTATGCGTCGAAGAAGATGACGAGATTGAGATGGTGATCGCCAAGATGACGACCCACCACATTATCCGTGTCCCGGTGGTGCGCGACGGTAAGCTTGTGGGCATTATCTCCCGCGCAGATATTCTCAGTCGTATGATCGAGCCCGAGTTCGTGACCGTGTTCGACGGCAAGTAACTACTAGTGTGTAGCAGAGACTCGGAGAGCCCAACCATTCGGCTCTACGTGGGCGAACGCGACTCACTCAAGGAGAGAAAGCCCGGACGTGCCCGGCTTGACCACAGTCTATGCTCGACTCATCTATGAGCCACGTACAAACGCACCCGGAGGGAGATGTTCACACAGTCCCGCTAGACACTGTGTATGCAATCCTCGGATGTGATCCGCATGGACTCACGACCGCGGACGCGACAGAACGTTTGTCACGGTACGGTAGGAACACGATTCGGGAAGAACGCACCACCTCTTTGGTCGCGAAGTTCGCCGCCAATTTTACCCATCTCATGGCGCTGCTCCTGTGGGTCGGGGGGTTGATTGGCTTTATCGCGCAGATGCCACAGATAGGTATCGCGATCTGGACGGTCAATGTGATCAATGGCATCTTCAGCTTCTGGCAAGAATACAAAGCCGAACAGGCCGTCGCCGCCCTCCGTCGTCTGTTACCCACCTACGCCCGTGTCCTGCGTGATGGCAGCGAACAGCGGATTCCTGCTGAGGCACTGGTTCCCGGTGATATCTTGTTACTGAATGACGGCGATCATATCTCAGCCGATGGCCGGGTGATTACCGAAGCGGCTTTGCGGGTCGATCAATCGACGCTCAGCGGGGAGTCGTACCCGGTGCGGAAAACGGCAGAGGCGGTGGTGGGTAACAATCTGTCCCGTCCTGAGCTGCCGAACTTGGTATTCGCGGGTACCAATGTCGTGGCAGGCACTGGGAGAGCCGTCATTTTCGCCACGGGCATGCACACCGAGTTTGGCAAGATCGCCCATTTAACACAGAGCATGCAGGACGAGCTCAGCCCCCTGCAACAGGAAATGATCCGGGCAACGAAAGTCGTGACCGTGATCGCCGTCGGGGTCGGGCTGCTCTTTTTTGTCCTGGCCATTGCGCTTGCCGGCGTCACCCTCAGCGAGAGTTTCATCTTTGCCATGGGGATGATCGTCGCTTTCGTCCCAGAAGGGATGGTCCCGACCGTGACGCTCGCTTTGGCGATGGGCACGCAACGTATGGCGCGCCGACACGCGCTGATCAAGCGCTTATCCGCGGTCGAGACCTTGGGCTGTACGACTGTGATCTGCACTGACAAGACCGGGACCTTGACCCAGAACGAAATGACCGTCCGCTCGCTATGGGTTGCGGGACACGATCTGACGGTCACCGGGGTCGGCTATGATCCCAAGGGAAAGATTCTGGACAACAGCGGTCGTGTCGTTGATGCTCAAAACGAAGACGTACACGCGCTCATGGTCACGCTGGGACTGTGCAACGACGCCCGCCTGTTGCCACCTAACAGCGAGTCCTCGCAGTGGACCATCCTTGGCGATCCAACCGAAGCAGCATTACGCGTGCTGGCAGCAAAAGGCGAGATAGACCTTGAACGTGCAGTGCAGCAGCATCCTCGCGTGCGTGAATTGCCATTCGACTCTAAACGCAAGTGCATGACCACGATCCACGGGGGGTCAGGGGTCGGGGGTTGGGGATTGGAGCTAGCAAAAAGTTCAGACTTCGGAGTCCCGAGTCCGAAGTCGGCTCCCGACCCCCAACCCCTGACCCCCAACCCCCAAAAGCTCACTTTTGTCAAAGGTGCCCCCAAAGAAGTCTTAGCATTGTGTACGCAGATCAATCGTGACGGTCAGGTGTGTCCTTTAGATGACACGCTCCGTGCGCAGATTCTTGCCGCGAATGACGAGTACGCCCGCAAGGGGCTACGCGTGTTGGCGGCCGCGCAGCGTGTGCTACCAGAGAGCCTCACCGAGTACTCGGTAGAAACCGTTGAACGCGACCTCACCTTTCTGGGCCTGGTCGCCATGATGGATCCACCTCGTCCAGAGGTCAGCAGCGCAATCGAGAAGTGTCATCGCGCGGGCATTCGGGTCATCATGCTTACCGGTGACTACGGCCTGACCGCCGAGAGCATTGCCCAGCGCATCGGCATCCTGCGCAGCCGACAGCCTCGCGTGATCACGGGTGCGGATCTAACCGCCATGGACGATGCCACACTACGGCACGCACTCAAGGACGAGGTAATCTTCGCGCGCGTGGCCCCAGAACACAAGCTGCGTGTAGTTGCGACCCTCCAGTCCATGGGCCATGTCGTCGCCGTGACGGGCGATGGCGTGAACGATGCCCCTGCTCTCAAGAAGGCAGATATCGGTGTCGCAATGGGCGTAGCTGGCACGGATGTGGCTAAAGAAGCCGCGGATATGATTCTCACCGACGATAATTTCGCTTCCATCGTGAACGCCGTTGAGGAAGGACGTGCCGTGTACGCCAACATTAAGAAGTTCCTCACCTACATTTTTACCAGCAACACGCCCGAAGCGGTGCCATTTATTGTCTTTGCCTTCAGTGGCGGCCGCATTCCGCTCGCGCTTAACGTCATGCAAATTCTGGCCATTGATCTCGGCACTGATCTGGTGCCGGCGTTAGCTCTCGGCGCCGAGCCTCCCGAACCGGGCGTGATGGAACAACCGCCACGTAACCGCAACGCGCATGTCATTACCCGATCACTTCTTATACGTGCCTATGTCTGGCTAGGACTTCTCCAGAGTGTTGGTGCCATGGCGGCATTCTATTTCACCTTTTGGACGATGGGCTACTGGGGCCAGTGGACCGATCTTCCCGCCACTGGACCGGTGTACCAGGCAGCGACCGCCATGACCCTGGGCTGCGTCGTCGCCACACAGATTGGCAATCTCTTTGCCCAGCGGACACAAACAATGTCAGTCTTACGGGTCGGTCTGTTGAGCAATCGTTTGGTCTGGGTCGGCATCGCCACCGAGGTACTGTTGTTGGTACTCATCGTGTATGTCCCCGCGTTGCAATGGGTGTTCGGGACCGCAGCGTTTCCCGCACGGAACTGGCTGTTTCTTCTCGCCTGGGTCCCGTCGTTGGTGCTCGCAGATGAGGTGAGGAAAGCGATCGTACGCAAACGAATACAGGCACAGGTCGAACATGGCGCTCGCGAGTGTGAAGGAAAGGCCCGCCCATGAAATTTCTCATTATCGGTTGCGGTCGCGTCGGCAGCGGCCTCGCGCATACCCTCAGCCATCGCGGTCACGTGGTGACTCTCATCGACAAAGACTCAGCGGTGATCGCCGCACTGGGGACCGGGTTCAGCGGCCATACGTTCATTGGGTCAGCTTTCGACCGCGACTTATTGCTGCAAGCAGGGATTGCGCGTAGCGATGGCCTCGCGGCAGTGACTGGCAGTGATGAAACTAACGTGGTTACTGCGCAGTTGGCGCGCCATGTGTTTCAGGTACCGAAAGCGATCGCCCGCGTCTACGATCCGCGCAAGGCAGAGATGTATCGGCGGTTGGGCATACAAACCCTGAATCCCATTACGTGGGGCAGCAACCGGATTGCCGAACTACTCAGTTACTCCCATCTCGACACAATTGTGAGTCTCGGGAGTGGCGATGTGGATCTTGTCGAAGCGGAGATCCCACTGCTGTGGGTTGGTCGCACGGTCAGCGAAGCAACCGTCCCTGGCGAGATTCATGTCGCGGCCATTAGTCGTAGTGGCCACACCTTTCTTCCTACGTCAGCAGCCGTGTTTCATCAAGGTGATGTCGTGCATGTTATCGTGCAGGCCACATCAGCAGACCGGCTCAAGGGGCTTTTAGGACCGCCATGACACAACACGATCGAACGAAAAGAACGAGGACAGATCATGAACGTGGTTATCGTTGGTGGCGGTGAAGTTGGCACCTACCTGGCGTCATTGTTGCTACAAGGAAACCATACTGTGAAGATGATCGAGAAACGAGCGGATGAAGTCCCTCGACTGCAAAATACGCTCTTCGCCAGCCACGTGATCTGTGGCAACGGCACCGATCCGGAAGTGCTAGAGCGTGCAGGGATTCGGCAAGCGAACGTCCTCGCTGCGGTCACCGGAGCGGATGAGACCAACCTGGTAGCCACCAGTCTCGCGCGGTTCGAGTTTCAGGTGCCACGGACGATCGCCCGTGTTCACACGCCCCAAAACGCCTGGATGTTTACTGGTGTTATGGGTGTTGATGTGGCGGTCAATCAAGCCGATTTAATGGCACATCTCATTGCTGAAGAAATGTCACTCGGTGACATGACGACCCTGCTCAAACTGCGAAAAGGACAGTATTCTCTCGTTGAAGAACGGGTGCATCCCTCAGCACGAGCCGTCGGGACTGCATTACGCGATCTGCAACTGCCAGCCGAATGTGTACTCGCGGTAATTATTCGTGGTGGTCAACTGTCCCTTCCCCATAAGGATTTTGTTCTGCAATCCAGCGACGAAGTACTAGCGGTCGCCCATGCTTCTGCGTTACCGGCCCTCGCTGCTCTGCTTGGCCGCTCGGAGTGAATCGCACTCGCTACTCAACAGGAGATGGAAGGTGAGAATCATGTACACGAACAGCGGCCGCCAAGCGAACCGAGTGACACATCGAATGACCGCACTCCTTTTCTTTTTCTTCCTGCTGGCGCCATGCACCCCTGCCTCGGCCCAAGATAAAGACCTCATCGCT
>JAYVFX010000301.1:0-3242 GCA_043772795.1 Deltaproteobacteria bacterium | reverse complement strand
CGGTATGCCTACAAGCATGGGACTGCGGCAGTACGCACAACGCCGGTCCTCGCGTGCGAGGATCTGCCGCCGCAGGACCGCTGTGAGCCGCGGACGCCTAGCCATCAACTATCCATTAGTGGGAAGGGTATACCCGCGCCATTTGAGCAGGGCAAGGGCATAGGAACGTCGAGTGACATACCGGTCAGTGACCGCACGCAGGGCAGTCAACTCGGCGTGCTCCGCCTTTGTCAGAGTGTCTTCTTGCCCTTTGTGCAGCAGGCGCTGGTGACGGCGCCACTGTGAGGACGGTAACGGCTCCCGCGCAACCGCCCAGAGCGCTTCATCGCTCAAAGACGGCAGATCCACAACGACCTCGCGCCACTCGGGGCGAAGATCGTCGAACGACGGGGGTAGATTGCCACAGATCGTTTGTACCACGACAGCCTCTAGTGGCTGGTTCGTTACCTCAGCTACTCGTTGGAGGCGCTGATATATTGTCTCTGGCAACTGAAGGTGAAGAGGCTGAATAGTCATTGGTCCGTGTTCCGTCAGATATCACTGGTATTATAGGTGACGAATTAAGGCAATAGCAAAGGGGGCAAAACTGACAGTTGTCTGCTCTGCTCACGCATCAGCGTTTTGGCAAAATAGGGGACGTTGCAATCTTCTTAACCTTGTGAACTGAGGGGAAGGACGCTGATAGGCAGCTCGTGTCGCGGGCGCTGCGGGCAGGAAATTCCTGAAGTACCGTAGCCCGGATGAAACGGAGTGCAATCCGGGAGTATTATCACGGACTGTTTCTTCATCGCTCAGGGCAACGACTCGATGGAGACCAGGCCGCCATCTGCGACCTCCAGAGTGACGCGGGAGCCGTCCAGCAAGGCCATGCCGACGAGCGGGCTCCCGTCCGCCGCCAAGACGATGCCTTCCCGGAGTTGGCCATCCCAGAGTACCGAGGCGGCAAACGTGTCCAGTCGTACGGCGTCCCCATCCCCCAAGATGACCTCCGCTATTCCCTCATAAGGGAACCGCAAGCGCGTAATCTGCTGCAGCGGCAAGGTGAGAAAGCCGTTGAAGCCCGTATCGAGTATAGCCTCGACCGTCGCGGTCTGGCCTTGCTAATCGCGCAGGGTGAGCGGAATGACCGCTTGCCGGTTGGTCGTCACCTGGCCCGTGATCATGACCGACTCACCCGCAGCGACCCGCCGAGTTGATAGGCCGCCTGATACCCGATCCGGAGCAGATAGAGCGGGGCGTCGGGGCGCTTGGCTTTAGCGCGGCGGAAAGCGGCCACTTCCTCCCGGTCGATCTCGTACTCTCCGGTCTCAATATCGAGCACCAGGAACTTGCCGATATTACCGGGTTCCACCTGGGCGCGGAGCTGCTGCTCGTACCAGGCTTTGCCCCGTTGGGCAATCTCATCATTGCTGTAGCGGGGATGGGGCATGGCTAGATTCTCCTTTCGTCGTCACTCGTGTGCAGTTTGGCTTTCGCTAGAAAGGCATCAAGCATTTGAATGATGGATCTACGTTCTGTGGGGGTACCTTCATCAGTCTGCGCGAACCTCCACTATCGGCGGGTGACATCGACGTTCCGTCGTCTGCTCCTCTGTGGTTACCCTAAGCGAAATACTGGTCTTTTGCTATCTCAAGGCTGAACGAATGCGAGGCGATTGCTATGGGCGATTTTCAATTTATTCACCACGACGCCTGATACGCCTGACAGAACATGGCAAGGTCGCAATTTGGGGGTCAGGTCTTTACGTTGGCATCAAAACTAAATCACTTCCAGTTTTCAAGACGCTGCCTTTAGGCGCAGAAAGCAGAAGACCGCCAACGACACGACGAGCGATACTGACCGAGTACAGTCGTTCCTTAGGCAGGGTGGGAAGATTATCGATACGCAGTCGCCGGTGTGGAAAGAAGGAAGAGACCATGAACATCTACGACATCACAGTCACGACGATCCAAGGACAACCCCAAAAGATGGACGCATATCGCGGCAAGACCCTCCTCATCGTCAACGTCGCCAGTCAATGTGGCTATACCCCGCAGTATACCGGGCTGCAGGCGCTGTACGAGCAATACCAGGACAAAGGGTTCACGGTGCTGGGGTTTCCGTGTGATCAGTTCGGGCACCAAGAACCCGGCGATGAACAGGAGATTCAGCGCTTTTGCTCCACGATCTACCAGGTGACCTTCCCGTTGTTTGCCAAGCTCACCATCAACGGGTCCGATGCGCACACGCTGTTCCAACATCTCAAAGCCGAACAGAAGGGCGCGCGTGGGGAGGAGGCTATCAAGTGGAACTTCACCAAATTTCTGGTTGGTCCTGAGGGTGCGGTGCTGAAGCGCTATGCATCGGCGGATACCCCGGAGAGTATTGGGACTGAACTGAGTCCGCTTTTGCAGTAACCGTTGCAGTGGGGTTCAAGCCCGGCCGTTTGCGTGGAGACCGCTCAAGAGTGTGGGAGGCAGGGTGTACAAGACGGCAGTGCTGCTCTCTCAGCGCTATGGAGGATAGGTACCCTGTCAGGGTTTTCCTTTGCGCCTCCCACGTGAGGTCACGCACTCTTATTGTGTGTGACTGAAAAGCTCTCCGTGTTTCGCCATGAGGAAAACAGGTACGTGTCAAGTGCGAACAGGCTGCGTGGGCGTGCGGTTTCCCGTCGTCTTCACAAAATATGAAACGACATAGGGACACCGAGGGTAGCATGGGATCAACCGCAGAGAAGACTCGACATCTTGACGCCTTCCTTATGGGCGAGATTATTGCAAGCACTTGTCCCGCGCGCTTGCAGCTTGGGCGTGAGCACCGTTCCCCAATCGCCTGCGCCGCTGGATCAGAGCATTTTCACGCCTTCTCTCTTCTGAACTTGGTCATTGACCGTTGGTTTTGGAGATGGAATGCTGCTGCCACAGTCAGTCCTCCCTGGCGCGGTCTGGAGGTAAAAACTCTGCCGGGGCAGGCGCTGAGAGCAAACAAGGAGGTGTTCAAATGATCTATGAGTGGCGAACATACGAAGCGATGCCGGGCAAGTTCCCGGCACTACATACGCATCTCAAAGTCGCGACAGGCTTATTTCAGAAGCATGGCCTCGGCGTGCTCGGCTTCTGGACCGAGGAGATCGGCACTGCCTTCCAAGTCACTTACATGTGGATGTACGAGGACATGGAGGATCGACAGAAGAAGGTGGCTGCATTCGCGGCAGACACCGCGTGGAAACAACAGGTCGCGGCAGAGACGGAGAAGGAAGGGCC
>JAYVFX010000300.1:0-9821 GCA_043772795.1 Deltaproteobacteria bacterium | reverse complement strand
TGGCAAAAAGCCTGGTGATTGTCGAATCTCCGGCCAAAGCGAAGACGATTGGCAAATACTTGGGCCGGAACTATCAAGTCAAAGCCTCGGTCGGGCATGTCGTTGATTTGCCTAAGAGCAAGCTTGGAGTTGATGTAACAAAAGGTTTCGCCGCTGAATATCAAGTGATCCAAGGAAAAGCGAAAATCATCGAAGAACTTCGTAAAGCAGCAAAAGATAAAGAACATATTTATCTCGCGTCTGACCCTGACCGCGAAGGAGAAGCCATCGCGTGGCACCTCGCGGAAAAGCTCGACAAGAAAGGTAAGAAAGTCCACCGCATTCTGCTGAACGAAATTACTAAGAAAGCCGTGCAAGAGGCGATCAAGAATCCAACGGATCTCAATCGTGACCGCTATGAAGCGCAAGCGACACGCCGCATCTTAGACCGTCTGGTTGGTTACCAGATTAGTCCGTTGCTATGGAAGAAAGTACGTCGCGGGTTGTCGGCGGGTCGCGTACAATCAGTCGCTGTACGCATCATCACTGATCGTGAGCGAGAAATCCAAGCCTTCGTTGCTGAAGAATACTGGTCGATTATTGCCAACCTTGAAGGGCAAATTCCGCCCCCGTTTGAGGCACGACTCGCCAAGGTTGCCGACAAACGCGTGGATAATAAAACCTTTCGCATCGGCAATGAAGCCGAAGCGAAAGAGATTCTGACGCATCTCGATAAAGCCGATTGGATTGTCAGCAAAGTCGACAAACGCGATCGGCGGCGCAATCCTGCGCCGCCCTTTATTACGGCGCGCTTACAGCAAGAAGCGTCGCGAAAACTCGGCTATGCACCGAATCGCACGATGGGCATCGCCCAGCGACTCTACATGGGAATCGAGTTAGGTGATGAAGGCGCGGGCGGATTGATTACGTATATGCGAACCGATTCACCCCGCATTGCGCCAGAAATGACTGCAGCGGTGCGAACCTACATCAACGACACTTATGGTGAGCGCTACGTCCCAGAGAAACCAAACGTATACCGCTCCGCAAAAAGTGCACAAGAAGCCCATGAAGCGATCCGTCCAACGTCTTTAGACAATACACCTGAGAAAGTGGCACAGTATCTCAGCCGTGAAGAACTCAACCTCTACACATTGATTTGGAATCGCTTCATGGCAAGTCAGATGTCCCCGGCCCTCTTCGAGCAGACGAGTGTCGACATCGCTGCCAATGCCTGCACCTTTCGTGCGAGCGGACAAGTCATGCGTTTTGACGGCTTTCTGCGTGTGTATATGGAAGGCAAGGACGATAAAGCAGCAGATGACGATGATGACGATGAGAAACAGCTACCTCCCTTGAATGAGAAAGATCGGCTCCAACTGTTGCAACTCACACCAAACCAGCACTTTACGCAGCCGCCACCACGCTTCACGCAAGCGACCCTGATTAAGGAGTTGGAAGAAAAGGGCATTGGGCGACCATCGACGTATGCCTCGATCATGGGCACGATCATCAACAAGGACTACGTCGAAGAAGATGAGCAGCGACGCTTACGTCCGACAAGTCTCGGCATGCTTGTTACTGACCTGTTGGTTGAGTCATTCCCGGATATTCTCAACGCTGAGTTCACCGCTAGCATGGAAGAAGTGCTCGATAAGATCGAGGACGGCCAAGAGGACTGGAAGAAGGCGATGGAGCGCTTCTATCTGCCATTCTCTGCCGACCTGGAACGAGCCGAGAAAGAGATGCGCGACGTCAAAGGTACGGGAGAGCTCACCGACATCGCCTGCCCCAAGTGTGCGGACGGAAAGATGACGATTCGTTGGGGTCGCAACGGCGAGTTCTTAGCCTGTTCCAACTATCCCGAGTGCAAATCCACCAGTAACTTCACGCGCGATGACCAGGGTAAGGCCGTCCCACAGAAAGAAGAAGAAGAAGCCACCAACGAAGTGTGCGAGAAGTGCAGCAAGCCAATGCAGATACGTTTCAGCCGTTATGGAAAATTTCTCGGCTGCTCTGGCTATCCAGAGTGCAAAAATATTAAGAAGACGGGAGCCTCTGCACCGGTATCACTCGGAGTCACCTGCCCGGACTGTAACGAGGGTGATATCCAACAGAAACGGTCGCGCCGCGGGAAGACTTTCTACAGTTGTAGCCGCTACCCTAAATGCGCCTTTGCATTATGGGATCGTCCGATCACCGAACCTTGCCCGAAATGCCAAGCGCCGTTCATCGTCGAGAAGACGACCAAACGTACCGGCACCACCCGGCGCTGTTTCCGCGAAGAATGCGATTATCAAGAGGTAGTAGAACCAATCGCGGAAGCAGGATAAACAGTAACGAGTAACGAGTAACGAGTTAATTGTTCAGCCCTCGGTGCTCATTACTCATCACCCATTACTCGAAACTCATTACTGCCCTATGGTTACTGTGATTGGTGCCGGCTTAGCCGGTAGTGAAGCCGCATGGCAACTTGCTCGTCAGGACGTGCCGGTTCGTTTGTATGAAATGCGTCCCATGCAATCGACCGAAGCGCATCATACCGACGGCTTTGCTGAGCTCGTGTGTTCAAATTCTTTACGGAGCGCGTCTCTCGATACCGCGATTGGACTTTTGAAAGAGGAGATGCGGCGCCTGGATTCGCTGGTGATCACTGCAGCTGATGCCGCTCGCGTTCCAGCTGGTAGTGCCCTTGCTGTCGATCGGACGATCTTTTCACAGTACATCACCGAGGCATTAACAAAACACCCACGTGTCGAGATCTGTCGGGAAGAAGTTCGGGAACTGCCGAACGGAGTCACCATTGTCGCCAGCGGTCCGCTCACCTCTCCTGCGCTCTCGGCACAGCTCCGCAACCTCTTTGGTAGTGAGTACCTCTATTTCTACGATGCGATTGCACCGGTGGTAACGACGGAATCCATTAACACTGACGTTGCGTTCCGTGCGTCTCGCTACGATCATGGCAACGACTACTTCAACTGTCCGCTCTCTCGCGAACAGTATTACCGGTTCGTCGAAGAACTGCTTACTGCCGAAAAAGTTCCAGAGAAAGAATTTGAACGCGCGATCTATTTTGAAGGCTGTCTTCCAGTTGAAGAAATGGCACGGCGCGGGAAAGATACCCTTGCCTTTGGGCCAATGAAGCCTGTCGGACTCACTGACCCACGGACGGGAGAACGTCCATACGCAGTCGTGCAGTTACGCCAAGATGATCGTGCCGGAACGCTATGGAACCTTGTTGGATTTCAAACCAAGATGACCTATCCCGAACAACGGCGCGTCTTTCGCATGATTCCTGGTTTAGAGAAAGCCGAGTTTGTCCGCTTGGGAAGCTTGCACCGTAATACCTTTATCGACTCGCCGCGGCTGTTATTACCGACGTTGCAGCTTAAGAACCGTCACAATCTGTTCTTTGCCGGTCAGATGATCGGCGTCGAAGGATATTTGGAATCTGCCGCAGCCGGGTTGCTGGCGGGACTCAACGCAGGACGATTCACTCAAGATCTACCACTGCTCACCGCACCACCAACAACCTCCCTCGGTTCGATGATCGCCTACATCTCAAATGATGAACGTCGCGACTTCCAGCCCATGAATACAAACTATGGTCTCTTCCCGCCGCTCGGCAACCGCTTACGTGGGCGAGAAAAAAAAGCGGCATTAGCTGAACGGGCTTTACGCGACCTCTCAATCTGGCAAATTGCACTGGGAACGGGCTTCCCTTCGACGTTGCATTCATCGCCTGTCACCGCTGATCTACAATTTTCCAAGCCGCTATGAGACACCGGTTAACGATTATCGCGCTCTGCGCTCTGTTATGGAGCTGCACTCCGACTGCTGGACAACGCCCGAGTAACATCTTCGGGAAATCTTATACTCCAGTGATCCTTTCGGAAGAATGTAAGGGACTCCAGGTGAAGTTTACGTTTGAACGGAAGTCACAGACGACCGCCACATACTCTCTGCACATCACTGATGAGTTTGGCCAGCCACTCTCTAATATTACGCGCATCATCCTTGCCTTTACCCCGTTGGATCAGCAGGATGACAATACGGTTACACTCATCGCTCACCCGAACCCGCAAGACGCAGGATCGTATGCACCCAAAAGCACCTATGCGCCGAATCCTGGGCTGTGGAAGGTCGAAACGGTCGTCCGACGCGACCGCGCCAATGACACGCTCTGTACATTCACGTCCAATCTCTGAACGACGAGTCTTCGCATCATAAAGAGAATCTAACAGTCAGCATGAATCTATTTCATCCATATTCTCTTTGCTCACAGAGAATAATCCGCTATGCTGGTGTTGCTCACAATATCAACGTTTCGACCTCCCCACCGAGGCGTTGATACTCAGCCCCCAGGGCCCCCTTTTTTGCCCCTGGGGGCTTTCTTTTTTCCCGTGCGGTCTTCCCTTTTCCTCTCCGACCTTGGTAGAGTGCGGGCGACTTTCTCCAGGGAAGGAATCAAGTATGGACTTTACACTGCTCGAAGAGCACCGCATGTTACAAGACACCGTGCGTCGGTTTGTACGCCAAGAACTCTTGCCTCTTGAGTCTCTTGTTCTCCAACGTGACACAGAGGGACACATGGGAGAAGATCTCATTCCTCATGACGTCGAAGAAAAGCTGTTAGCAAAGGCCCAAGAGGCGGGACTGTGGGGGCTCGATGTCCCCGAAGAATTTGGCGGCCTGAATCTCGGCACCCTGCCAAAATGTCTGGCGAACGAGGAGCTCCATAAATCCGTCACTCCGTTTACCTTCCCTCCCGATGCTCCTAATTTGCACATGCTGATGCAGACCTGCACGCCCGAGCAGCGGGAACGCTATCTCATCCCCTATGCCCAGGGCAAAAAGCGCTCAGCTATTGCCATCTCCGAACCAGGAGCGGGTTCTGATCCCGCAGGAATGCAAACGACCGCGGTCAAGAAGGGAGACCAATGGGTTATTAACGGTCGCAAGATTTGGATCTCTCGTGCTCATATCGCAGATTTTATGATCGTCATGGCGGTCACCGACAAAGAGAAACGTGCGCGAGGCGGCATTACTGCTTTTCTTGTCGATAAGGACACCCCAGGGTTGATTCTCCAGCGCCAGATTCCCGTAATTGGTGGCCATGCGCCGTGGGAGATCGTGTTCGAGGATCTCACGCTGCCAGAATCTCAAGTCCTCGGTCCGATTGGCCAAGGCTTTGCGCCGATGCAATTGCGCCTAACCGTTCGACGGTTGGAGATCGGTAGTTGGTGCGTCGGCATGGCTCAACGCTGCCTCGATATGATGGTCGATTATGCAAAACAAAGAGTGACATTTGGTCAACGTCTGGCCGATCGGCAAGCCGTCCAGTGGTTTATTGCGGATTCGGCGACTGATATCTACGCGTCTCGACTGATGACCCATCATGGCTCGTGGAAATTCGACCAAGGGGAAGATGTTCGCCAGGAAGCATCAATGTTAAAGATTTTTGCAACAGAAATGGCAACGCGGGTGGCCGACCGTGCCATGCAGGTCCACGGAGGCATGGGTATGTCGAAAGATCTTCCGTTAGAGTTTATTTACCGGCGCTTGCGACCAATGCGTATTTTCGAGGGCCCGACTGAAGTGCATCGCTGGATCGTTGCACGCTCGTTGTTGAAGGATTAATACGCTTCTCTGAGCGTCGGAGAAAATAAGAGGGGCATACGGAACTTTCACCCACAGATTGTGTTTACCGAGAAAGTGTTCATTTATAAGGGGTAGGTATGCGAATAAAACTATTAACGGTATTGGCCCTCGGCGTACTCTCTATGTCAGGTTGTACTGCCACCAATGCGCAAAATGTCGCACGACAGCAGGCGCAGACATACTATGGTCGCCCCTATGAACAATTGAGCGCAGAGGAAAAGATGCACCTCGAGAATCACCTTGCCCATCAGGATACAACGGCGTGGAACACCGGAGCAAACGTCGCGGCTGGTGCCGGGCGTCTACTGCAAGGGGTCGGGGTGCTGATTCTCAGCGTCAGATAAGTACAACGTGCGAAGAGCACGCCCGCTCATCCTATGGATGGGCTTCTTTTTCAGCCAGCATCTCAATCTCATACGGAAAAACTGGGACAGTAAAGCCCTGGTCCCAGTCCACCATGACGAGGTTTCGTCCCAGATTCTCCGTTTCGTAGCGGATCGTCCCCGTCGCGGCTCTTGCTAAATCCCCCTCCACTGTCCGGACAAATTGGTTTGTCCGGCACCGCCTCCCAGCCCTACTCCGATCGATCATATAAACTCCTTTCTCGACCGTTGTTGCATTTATCTTACAGCAACTTGTATACCAAAATACCTCGTTCTATTTTCGGAAAGTTATTGAGAAAATAAAGGGAATTTTCTCTCCTAAAGACGGTGTTTTTACAGAGTCATGAAAAGAAGACTCTTGTCTGTCAGTTTTTGACACTATATGACCCAGCTCTGCCTTATATAGTTGCACCTCGCGAGCAGACAATTTATGGTGACATCCCTTTCATATCTGTGGTCACGCTCGTATTTTTTGCCGAGGGGAAGGATTGAGCTATGCGGAACACGCGTTTTCTGCAGTTACTTCTCTGTGGGGTTCTGATGATCGGCTGTGCCGGTCGAATCTATCCGCCAATAGCAATGACTGAACGTACGAACAACATTTATCCGGAACCGCGGCCCGAGAATTGCCGGCTCACAGTCTTGACAAGTACACCCACCGAGCCACACGAAGCCTTTGCCCGAATTACCTCGTATGCCGGCTCTGCCAAAATGACCGAGAAGATGGAATCCCTCATCAAAGCAAAAGCCTGTGAAGAAGGAGCGGAAGCTATCATCCTCTTTCCGATGCAACAGGTTGATCACGTCAATACCGACACTATCTATCCTGATGGGGTAGTTGATTATGGCTCTACCTCTAGTGAAAGAGGACAAAGATTTCAACACTGGGTAGACAAGCGGTATTCGGTTGCGCAATGGGCGATTGCGCTGGTGCGGAAACGTCCACTCCCTTCGGCGGAAGATCAGCAATAGTCCGCCTCACACAAAACTCTCAGCGTGTTCCGTTTGGGGTATATCCGCTCTCCGCGTCCTTTCCCTTATGGTGTCGGAGCATCAAGATCAACCTCCTGGACGCCGGTAATCGGTGCCAGCGCGAACAAGGTGTCAGTTAACACAGGATTGAGCTCGACTCGCTCATAATAAATCCCCGCTTCTTGTCCGCCTTGAAGATCCGTCAAGACGATCTCGAACGGGAATTCCTGCCCTTGCACAAGGCGATAGTCCGCGAGTGCCATACGCGCTAACGTCGCTCCTTCCTCACTGTGGACTTCCCATCTGAGCAGATGCCGCTTTCGAGCATCGAACGTCAGTATACGATGGCCACCTCCTTCTACTGGCGCAGAAAGCTCATACCAATCGTGCTCAGCATCGAAGCGTACAGTGCAGTTCTCCTCGTAAGGAAGAGAAAATGGCAAGCCGAGCAACAGGCTAGAAATATCACCAGCAGAGAGCATGATGCGGAGAAACCGTGCTGCATTCTCCGCATTCGCCCCCCCACGGTAGATAGTCTTTTCTTTGGGAAAATAGGCTGCCAGCCTTTGTCCATCAGTTGTCACCAATGCGGCAATTCCGATGGGAGAAAATAGTTCTACGCGAAAGTGATCGGGAGCGAGCACCGCGACGGCCTGCCGAGCGGTACCTTTTTCTTCGCTATCTTTATAAGTGACACGAGCGAGGCCACGCAGACTAGACCGTTGTTGTTGATCAGCCCGTAGTGGCGCCAGCAGTTCCTGCACTGTAGGCAGGGTCGCGTTATCACTCGTAGTTGTATGCACTGGAGTTCGGAGTGCTGGGCTCAGAGTACAACTACTCAACGCACTCACAACAATGCAGACGAAGAAAACGGCAACAGTCCGACAACCGACTTCCGCAGCCCGAAGTCGGAAAGGGAGCCCGTGCATAAGCACTGTCGTGAGTGAAGAGTCCTTGCGCTGGCCCCAATGTTGTCGCGGCCAGTCCATATCAACGTGTTGCGTTAGATCCCGCCACTGGTCGCTTTTTTATCGCCCGCGAGGGTGTCGATTTTTGTGCGCAAGCGTTGCGTCTGGCTTTCGTCCTTGGTGTGGGTCAAGGCCTCACGGTACGCACGTGCAGCGTCCATCGTACGGCCAACTTTCCCGTACGCATCGCCGAGGTGTTCATTCACCGTCGCATCCTGCCCGACCAGTTCCGCCGCGCGTTCTAACTGTTGCACTGCTCTGGTATAGTCGCCACGTTGGTAGTAGACCCAGCCTAAACTGTCAAGGTAAAAACCGTCGTTCGGTTCTACTTGCAGGGCCTGACGGACGAGTTTTTCTGCCTCGTCAAGACGAATTCCCTGTTCGGCCCAGGTATACCCAAGGTAATTCAGAGCAGCAGCATTCTTTGGGTTGAGCTTGATCGCTTTCTCCATGTGTACGATACAGCTCTCTTTATCCTTGGCCTCATCATAAACTGCACCTAGCGTGAAATAGAACTGATCGTTCTCTGGACTCAGCAAAATCATCTTTTTCAGAATATCAATCGCTTTTTCTCGATCTCCTTTTTCTCGGTGCAATGAGGCAAGGAAGTTGAGCAAGTCCAAATCATCTTTTTTCGCTGCTAACGCCCGATCCACCTCGGCAATCGCTTCATCTAACTTTCCCTGACGTTGATAGACGTAGCTGAGATACAGCCGTGCATCAGGATAGTATTCTGAGGTTGTTTGTAGACGGGAAAGTTCAGCAATTGCTTTATCGTATTCTTTATCTTCAGTGTAAACGACGCCGAGGAAGTAGCGGGCCCGATCATTTTCTGGCTGGGCAGCCAGTGCAAGATTCAGTTCGGTCTCGGCCTTTTGATATTCGCCTTTCTCGCGGTAAATGAGGCTGATCCGGACCCTGGTCTCTTGTGGATCAGATTCAATTTTCTCTAGTTCACGGTACTGGAATAATGCATCATCCAACTTCTTCTGACCCACGTAAAATCCACCGAGCCGCTTACGGACTTGAGGACTCTGGGGATTTAACGCTAATGCCTTCTGATAGATCTCCATCGCCTTCTCAGGCTTCTTTTGCAGTTCGTGGACGAGCCCTAACTCGAGCAGCACAAGCTCAGACTGCGGGTTCATCTTGAGTGCTTTTTGATAATAGGACTCGGCCTTATCAAGCTCATTCGCCGCGGCATGCACTTGACCAAGGTAGTACAAGCCCAGAATCGACCGCGGGAACACTACCATCAATTTATTCAGGACGGCGATCGCCTTTTCAAACTTCCCTTGCTTGGCGTAAAGAGTTCCAAGGTAGAGGTATGGCTCTTGATTCTTGGGAGATCGACTCAATGCCGTCTCGTACACTTTGGCGGCTTCTTCCTCTTGATTCATAGAGGAGAGCAACCCAGCCATGAGTAACTCGGCTTCTGCGTTGTTGGGTTCTTGTTCTCTGACCTTGCGACAATGTTCCAGCGCTTCTGCTAATTTTCCCTTACGCACATAGAGTTTGGCAAGCTGTAAGCGAAGAAAAGCACTAGCAGGATCATTCGTCACCGCTTGTTCAAACGCTCCCAGCGCAGTCTCTTGATCGCCCTGATCAAGTGCGACTTTCCCTTTGAGGAAGTGCCCAAGGGCACGCTCAGCTGGAGTTAAGGCTACAGGTTCACCCGGGATTTTAAACACCGGAGGAGCCACCGGAGCAGGAGGCGGAGGAGGAGGGGTAGGATGAAAGGCAGCGCAGCCGGCAAAAAGCAGACCCACAACAAGAGGAAAAACGACACGGAGCACAGCCGTGACAGTCTCTACAAACATGGAGAAACCCTAGCACGTGAAGAAATGCACGGTCAATG
>JAYVFX010000299.1:0-5633 GCA_043772795.1 Deltaproteobacteria bacterium | reverse complement strand
CCAGTAACGATGCGCTGGCGCTGCAACAGAGGAGTGACCAGGTCGTAGCCAAGACGAACCAGGAGTTCCGTGGAGACAATGGTCAAGCTCGCTCCAGTGTCAAGGACGACAGGAATGAGCAGAGACGAGGAGCCATCCGCGGACTCAAGAAGGAAATCAACAATGATAGACGAGCCAGCAGGATCATATGTTACACGAGGCATGGAAAGACCACTACAGTATCCTGGGGCACGCGGCCAGTGAAGTGAATACAAAGATTGCCTGCATGTTGCATGAGGGCGCGATGAATCTCATCCCGGTCTTTACTATGAGCCACCACTCGGCCCTTGCGGAGGGAGGTGGCCGTATCAAGTTCGTATTCCGTGACCAGAAGCCACTGGCTGGGATATTGGGTTTTCATCTGCTCTGTGGTGAGCAAAGGTTTCTTGGTCATGACGATCGTCTCCTTGCAAGCATGAGCAGGGTAGCGAGTCCGCACCTGTCCTGCAAGGGGAAAACAGAATGAAAGGAACAGGATTGGCACTGTTACGTCACACCCTCATCAGTTGGTGTACCAGCGTGCTGCTTATGCTGCTGTTCGCCGCACCTGCGCTCGCCCAGCAGACGATCATGTTTCAGTATTTCTACGACGAGACTGGGCAATTGACGAGGGTAGTCGATTCGACCGGTGTGGTGATCGAGTACGTCTATGATGCCGTTGGCAACATGCTGGAGATCAAACGCTCGACCGCTTCTGGCTTAGCTATTTTTAACGTAACGCCATCGCGCGGACCAGTCACCACGAAAGTCACGATTCAAGGCCAGGGCTTCAGTACCAATCCGACTGACAATATCGTGCGCTTCAATGGCACGCCAGCTCAAGTGCTCTCGGCCACTGCAACGGCACTAAATGTGACTGTCCCGATAGGAGCGACAACTGGAAAAATTACTGTACAGGTGGGCACGACCACTGCGATATCAAGTCAGAATTTTGTCGTCACTCAAGCGCCGGTGATTACGGCAGTGAGTCCCAAGGCCGCGCTTGCGGGAACCACGGTGGCGAACTTCCAGGTCATCGGATTCAACCTCACCGGATCAACATTTGCATTTATCCCGTCCTTCGTCCCGGCGGCGATCACTGTGAACTCTACATCGATCAATCCTGCTGGAACTACGGCGACACTCAATCTCACCATCGGTGCACAAGCAGGGCAGTTTGTGTTAGTGGCGACGAATGGAGAGGGGATCTCAGATGCCACGCCATCATCTGGCAATACGTTTGGTATTGCCGATTCCAGTACGAACACTGATGCCGACGGCGATGGGTTCCAAGATGGTCTCGAAGCAGCCTTGGGGAGCGATCCATTTGATAAGAATAGCGTGCCGTCTCCGCTTTTGTTGCTACCTACGGAAATGACTGGACCGACGTTCTCGGTGGTGAACCTTGTACCGCCACCTTCAGGAATACCAACATTTGAAGCCGTGAGTCAGACGTTCTCAGTAGTGGATTCTGCGGCACCGCCACCAGGGATACCAACATTCGAGGCCGTGAGTCAGACGTTTTCAGTAGTGAACGGTTCGTCACCGCCTTTAGGGATACCGATGTCTGAGGCGGTGAGTCCGACGTTTAGTGTGCAGAATCAGCCGTGAGGGGAAAGTAGCCAGTAGTCAGTAGTCAGTAGATGACCAGGAAAGAGGAGATAGAGTATGGAGTCGCAACTGTTTCATCACATCGGGCGAGGGCGTTCATATGCTTTGATTGCCGTTGCCCTTGTTGTGTTGTTCACTAGTGCGCCAATGGCCCACGCACAGATATTCGACAGCGGCTCCAACGGCAGTGATGGAGCGCTGAATCTCACAACGCCGGGGACCATTGAATTCGATCCAAAGTCTTTTAATCCGCCACTCGACACAGATGGTGATAACATCTATCACTTTACCACCATTAACATTGCTGCGGGCGTTACCGTGCGATTGACCGCGCGAAAGATCAATGGCCCGGTGTTTTGGTTGGCGTCCGGCGCAGTGCAGGTTGATGGTACGATCAATCTTGATGGCGAACCTGGCTATACAGTATCTACGAACTTTGTTCGTGCGCCGTCAGTACCCGGAGCAGGAGGTTATCCGGGTGGTGTTGGTAGCTTGGGAGACGTGCCTGCTCAACCTGGCGCGGGACCGGGAGGTGGTCTAGGTTCTCTCCCAAATAGCAGAAATGGTGGCGGTGCAGGTCATGCGACCCCAGGACAGGACCGCAGAGGTCGTGAAGGGGCTGCCTATGGCAACAGTTTCCTGGTGCCGCTTATCGGCGGCTCCGGTGGTGGAGGCGGTAGCGGTCAATCTTCTTTCGCCGGAAATGGCGGAGGACCCGGGGGCGGTGCAATTTTAGTCGCCAGTTCGGTGTCGATTTCGATCACTGGCACAATCACAGCCAAAGGTGGGGATATTGGTGGTTCGGGGGACGGGGGTACGGGCAGTAGCGGTGCTATTCGTTTAGTAGCGCCTATCATCACTGGTACGGGAAAGCTTGAGGCGCCACAGCAAAATTTCGATTCGACATGTGGTGGATGTGGCGGGGCTGCTGGCCGAATTCGGCTGGAGGCATTTCAACAGAACTTCACTGGCACCAATAATCCTCTCGCTGCGAAAGCTTCACCTTTTGCGCTTTTTTTACCAACGAGTCAGCCATCGGTACGAGCTGTGAGTGTGGATGGAGTACCAGTACCTTCAACTCCTACGGGCAGTTTTACCGTGCCGGATGTCGGGATAAACAAATCATCACCGGTTGTGGTCAATATCGCGGCGAAAAACGTGCCACCTGGAACTGTGGTAAAACTGCTCATCTTTTCCGAGAACGGACCAGATCAGACCATCGATTCCACCGCACTGGTGGGAACGCTGGCTTCATCAACTGCAACCGCCTCCGTCGTGTTCCCTTCGGGCTTCTCGCGCGGCTTTGTGCAGGCAAAGTGGGCGAATCAGTAAAGGCGAAGAGGGAGAAATGGGGAAACGGAAGGCGGGAAGACGAATGGGCGAATGGGTGAACGGGCGACTGGGCGAAAAAGGGAAAGGGGGAAGAAGAGTCTAGGAGTCTCAGAGTCTGGGAGTCTCGGAGTCGAAAAGATACCGTGTTAGAAGAAATTACTCGTGCCTTGTCATGCTGCTTCACCCGAGTCCTTGGTCATGATCGTAGAGTTCCAGTAGGGGATACAGTCCGAGAGACTCTCAGCTTCCGCATCGGGAATATAGTGCCCAAGCCGGATACGAGCGGTGTTGATTGCTTTGACCAACTCAGGGGTAAGATAGGCCACTAAAGCTTCTGGTAACCCTGCATGGTTTGTGGTGCTATTCTCTGTGGTCTTTTCTTCACTATATACGCTGCCTATCTGATCAAGTGATACGGCGAGGTTTTCTAATACTGTCCACGCCGCAAGCAAATCGCTCTTAGTAATGTTCACCATGTCTTTCTGCGCCATATTCGTCACTCCTTCATTGGTTGTCGAAACCCTGGGCGTGGCGTCCAGCTAAATTGATATCGCTACGGAGAAAGATCTCGGTCTCCCCTGTTAATGCGTTCGTCTGTTGATGGATCTCTTCAGGTTGGGCGTCGAACTCGACATATGCATTCCCTTTCCCTCGCTTTAGCAAATACCGGGCCTCTGCTTCACGCGGGCTCAGCGGGGCGTGGTCAGCTCGCTCAGCAAAGATTTTATTCTGATCTCTGGCCCGAAGACATCCCTCGATAAGAATGCGTTCCTTGCTACTTCTACGAGTGTAGTGCCGAAGCCGCATCATAATCGGCACTGCCTCACCGACCTGTTTGCTTAAGAGCGAGTTCCATTGTTTTTCCTACATTAGGCCTCAGTATATTCCCCTGCCTTGTGCCTGCCAAGCGACGTCCTCATTGTTCTGCGAGTCCGCTATGCATTCAAGGTCACAACCGACCAATAAGGCAGAGGCGAAAAGGGGAAAGGGGGAAGAAAGAGTCTAGGAGTCTGGGAGTCGGTCAAGAAGGAAGCGGGAAACGGAAGACGAATGGGTGAATGGGAGAGCGGGTGACTGGGCGAAACAGGGAAGAAGAGTCGAGGAGTCTAGAATCGAAAAACAAAGAAGCGGGGAAGCGGAAAACGGACGAGACAACGTCACAGCTCAAGCAAATCGAGGAACTGAGCAGGTGAGACAATCTTGATGTCGCGGTGAGTCTTTAAGGGGAGCAAATGTTTTTTGTCACCAGTAACAAGGTAATCTGCCTGAGCTGCAAGCGCGCATTCGATAATGCGGTTATCGTCATCTTTGGCAGTGACAACACTGTCACGCTCTGTAGGTTCGACCAGCCGTGCAAGCGAGCGAATGAGCCGGACACGAACGGTCGCGTCTCTTACGCTGAAACCAAACTTCTCCCGCAAGATACGGTCAAGTTCAGCGAGAATGAAAGTGGAAGTAAACAGTTCGACTTCTCGACGGCGGACACAGGACAGAATCTGATCAGGTTTGCTGTTGGGAAAAGCCAAAGCGGAAATCAGGACGTTGGTGTCCAACACAATCCGCATGAGGATAAGAAATCACGAGCGCAGATCATGAACGATTTCGTCTACCTCGTCCTCAGTGTGAATGTTGAGGGCCTGAGCGCGGGCGGCTGTTTGATGTTGCAGCTTACGCCACCGGCGCTCCTCCAGGTAGAAACGCAACGCTTCTCGCAGTATGCCGCTTTTGGAACGCTTCTCTTCCCTTGCGGTGCGTTCAGCCTCGCGTTCGAGTTGGGGGGGGAGCGATACAGTCCAGGTTTTTGTCGTACGCATGAGAAACGTTCCTCTGTGCCGCCTCCTGATCGACAGAAGCAGATACCTGATGATAGTAGCGAGTCCGCAGGGGCATCGCAAGCAAGACCTCTACAATTACGACTTGTGACTCTTGCGCCGGGTGATGAACCATCCGATGTTTTGTAGTTCGATTTAGAAGGGCTGCTCAACGCCGCTCTCCCATTCCATGAAACGATCGAGCTCAGCTCTTACTGAGCGGTACACGGCGCGTACAATCATTGCATCATCGAGATAGCCGATCCCAGGAAGAAAATCCGGGATCAAATCTAGTGGTGAGGCAAAGTAGGCTACCGCGACGATGATCGAGATGAGGCTTTCCCAGGGGAGCTTCTTGTATTTTCCGCTACAGAAGGCGCGAATCAAGCGCAGCATGGCTAAGAGATACGGCCAAAGCCCCTTAAACGCGCTTTTGTCTGCTTGTTTGGCCTTTTCGATCGCTGTGTCGAGCAGGAGTTTGAGTTTACGTGGCTGGCGAGCGAAAGCTTCAGCTTCTCTGCGCCCATTTTTAACGACGGCTGCAACCTGCATCGTTGGCGCGGGCTGGTCGACAGGCAGAGTTGCGGCGGTTTTCGCTTTTGCTGCTTGACGCGTTCTCATTGTACTTCTCCTTAACTGTTGGCAAAATCCTCCCTGTCCCTCCTTTTCCAAAGGAGGGGACCCAAAAGCCCCCTTTTGTAAAGGGGGCCGCGCAGAGCGCGGGGGGATTTTGTAGCATTGCGATCGAGAAGGAAACATTTGCTAACGGTATCTATATCACTATGCGTGAATGAGCAAGAGGAACGAATGGAAGAGGGGGCACCGCTGCCATCCCTCTCAACGCGCGACCTGCCGGGAAGA
>JAYVFX010000298.1:0-4682 GCA_043772795.1 Deltaproteobacteria bacterium | reverse complement strand
CTTTCTATGAGTTTCTCGAAATACGATCTCTTGTCGTCGGTAAGCGCCGATGGAAACTTGGCATGACTGCGTCGCCAGCGCGTAAGCCATTGTTGGCCTAACAGTTGTGGCTGGAGTGGATGATCTTTAGCTCCTGTCTCTTTCGTAAAGGCGATAGTGGTTGTCGACTTCGGCCCGGTTCCAATCCCTTCGGCGACAAAAAACCCTGCGGCCAGTAGCGCAACTCTTACGGCAGTAGAAGCTGAATAGGTGTAGAGTTCAGTCGATTTCTCTACACAGCGTTGAAAAATACGTGCAAAGATGTCAGTGGTCCACAACGCGGAGTCGGTTTTGAATGAGAACGGATCATAGAAAATCAGATCAGGAATCTGCGCTACTTCAAGGCAATCGCGAAAATCTCCTTTGTACAGTTCCCATCGGAGTAGGCCGGAAGGGTGCTCCCATTTGCTAGTTTTTCGTATCGAGGCCGGTGCTGCGTGTCGCAAATGCGGGAAGCAGTCGGGATTGTTGGTAGCGAGGGTGAGGGGATCGAGATCGCATTCAAAGCTCACAATATGTACTGCACGCAAAACGTTGCCACCGCTCTCGGTGTAACATCGTTCGAAGCAATGAAGAGCCGCCATGGCATTGAAGGCAGCACCCAGGCCGACATCCCAGATCACCAGCGCGTCGGCCGGGACGTGTTGCTGCACGAGCGGTCTGTCTTCAGGGAGATGGGGGGTGTTATTCGTTCCCCCTCTCTCTATCTCTCTCCCGCCAGGGGAGAGAGGATTCTGAAAAGTCCCCGCCAATCCCCTCTCCCATCGTGGGAGAGGGCTAGGGTGTGGGGGTGATAGGGAAACCTCGCAGCCGTAAGAATCAATGCGACCGGCTACCAAGCGCGCGGCAAGACACGACTGCTCGATGTAGAGCCTATTGGCTTCTTCGCTTGGATCATTTACCGAGTGCATGATCTCGCCAGAACTCTGTTGCCGAATGCTGCAAAAGCCCTGGGCAGATCGGTGAATCTCGTAGTTGCCTAAGTGAGTGGGCCGGGTGGTTTTCTTTTTTGTCGGTGGGTGACTGGGGTTCTCTTCATCGCTGTGCACCAGCTCGATGCGTTTCTTCTCGTAGTACGAGAGAAAGTCGTCACACAAAATGCTGTCCCGTATCCCCCGCATCAAGCGATGATAGAAGGTCAGGTTGTGTATGCCCAACAAATGCCACCCTAAGACCTCATCCGCTTTGATCAGATGGTGCAGGTACGCGCGGGAGTAGTGTTGGCACGTGTGGCAATCACACTGGGCATCAAGAGGCTCTTCGAGGAATTTATACACGGAGCGGCGCAAGCGCAGTTTTCCCTGCGCCGTAAAGACCACGCCGCGTTGGGCTAGTTGCGAAGGTATGATGCAGTCGAACATATCCACCCCACGGTGAACGCTCTCGAGAAGGTCGATTGGAGTGCCCACGCCCATAAGATACCGAGGCAGTGTGGCTGGCAAATGGTCAGTGACGAGGTCCGTCATATCGTAGCGCTCACGGTGAGTTTCTCCTACCGCCAAACCGCCAATGGCTAGGCCGTCAAAGGGGAGTTTTCGTAAAAACGCCGCACTTTTCTTTCTGAGATCGGGATAGCAGGCACCCTGCACGATGCCAAACAGCGCTCGGGGGGAATCGCCTCTGGCCTGCAAGGAGCGTTCGGCCCACCGATGCGTGAGCGACATGGCGGTCTCTGCTTCCGCGTATGAGGCAGTGGAAGGAATGCATTGGTCGAGCACCATCATGATATCGCTACCGATCGCTTGCTGCATCGCAATGCTGGATTCAGGCGACAGGAGGTGCAATGTTCCATCCACATAACTTTGAAACCGGGCGCCGTCCTCGTTCATTTCTCGGAAGCGCGGCAGCGAAAAGATCTGAAAGCCGCCGGAGTCGGTCAGCACCGGGCCATCCCAGTTCATGAAACGATGGATACCGCCGAACCGTCGAAAGACTTCCGGGCCGGGACGAAGTAGCAGGTGATAGGTATTAGCCAGCAGCACCCGCGTCCCAGTCAGTTTGAGACTCTCAACCGTTTGTGCTTTGACCGTCGCCTGCGTGCCCACCGGCATGAAGATTGGCGTTTGCACCTCACCATGAAGAGTCTGCAATGTCGCAGCGCGCGCTTTTGATCCGCTAGCCTGCTGTTGTACGAGGAAGGGTAAGCGAGTGTTAGTGGAGTGGGAGTCTTCGCTCCCTGCCGACATTGCAGGATCAAGGGGAAAATTTGCCATCTGATCTTCTTTCTTCTGACGTTTCTAACAGCGGCCCACATTATCATTGACCTCAGCGAACGCGCGAGCGGTTCCCTGGGAGTTGAAGTGTAGGCCAAAAAAGTGAATTCTAGACCGCAGCCTGCATAATGAAGAAATCTGGATTGGGGAGAATAAGATGTTCGTGAAAAATTGGATGGGCAATGCCCGGAGGTTCCAGGGCAGGACAAGATTCCACCGATGCGAAACAGGTGGGCATTTTACTCGATGCCGGTCCTGAGAAACTGCTCTGGTTACTCGATAAGTTCCTGGCAGAAGAGGCAGCACAGTAACTGGGATGAATCGACAAGGAGGAATCACTATGAGTGTACTTGCCGGAAACTCCGACGTACTTTCAGAAGCCGACCACAGCGCTGAACAGTCCCCGGGGCGCAGTGGCTCGTCCACGTGGCACTCAGTACCTCAACTACCTGATAGTGATGCTGTGAGGCGGGTGGCGTTGGGCTCGGATTGGGTGCGCAGTGAATCACGATAAAAGACCAAAACGGAGAACGTCTGTTATAGGAGGAGAACATGGTTCAAGTCACAGAGCTCGGGTACATGGGCATCGGAGTCAAAGATCTCGATGCATGGAGAAACTTTGCCACGGCCATTATCGGCCTGGAACTATCTGAAGAAGGGGAACGCGATCGCTGCTATCTACGGATGGATTACTGGCACCACCGCTTTGTACTGCATGCCAATGGTAGCGATGATCTGGAGTATCTCGGCTTTCGGGTCGCTGGTGGCGAGGAATTCGCCGAAATGCAGCACCAACTGACCGAGGCTGGGATAAAGTTTCGCGTTGGTTCACAAGAAGAAGCGATTGAGCGCCATGTACTCGACGTACTTAAACTCAGTGATCCGAGTGGGAATCCCATCGAAATCTTCCACGGACCTGAGGTCCAATTCAGTCGACCCTTTCATCCTGGGCGACGGATGCATGGAAAGTTCAAGACCGGTACCGGCGGCCTAGGGCACTGTATTATCCGTCAGGAAGACGCTCTAGCTGCGTATCGTTTTTATCGTGCGTTAGGTATGCGTGGTGGAGTTGAATACAAAATTCATCTCGGTCAACATGTTGTGACACCGACCTTCATGCATTGTAATGACCGCGATCATTCCGTTGCTTTTGGCGTCGGTCCGTCAAAGCGACGCATCAATCACGTGATGCTGGAAGTGGATAACCTAGACGATGTGGGCCTCACCGAAGAACTGGTACGTGGACAGAAAGTTCCCGTCACTATTAAAACTGGCAAGCACTCCAACGATCACATGTACTCATTCTACTTTCGTAATCCGTCGGGCTGGATGATGGAGTATGGTTGGGGTGCGCGAGCAGCGACGCATCAATCAGAATACTACGTGCGGGACGTATACGGCCATGAGCCCGAAGACGGGGGATTTGCAGAGCAGTGAGCCTCCACCCGACGCTCAAGCGTCGGGCTTACGAGACCAAGCCTGGTAAACCAGGCTCCCAGGGGGCGAACGCCCCCTTTGTCACGTGAGTCTGGTGCTTCAGCGCCAGGCGGTACCTGTGCCAATCTCCTGCATCTTGGTTTAGCGCGCATCGTTAGATTGGCGGTGCGCTGTGACCAGGGCCACAGCGCTGCAAAATAACCTTACCTTTCACCCCCGACGCACGGCTTACCTCTTTGCGAACACGAAGTGCTCGTCTATCTTCTCCCTCACTTCCTTCATGTGGGTAAAGTACTGGCGGAAGCCGCCGTTGTAATTGCCGTCCTGCCGGCGATTCGACTCGCCCTCGAAGTTGTAGTAACCCGGAGTGCAGTCCTGGTTACGGGTGGTCTTGCCGCGGTGCTTGATCACTTCCTGTACCCACCACTCCTCGGCCTCTGCGGTGGCATCCATCGACTGGTAGCCATTGCGGCGCGCGTAATCGATGCATGCGGCGATGTGGTCGCCTTGGGTTTGCAGCATGTCGGTTAAGTTGAACTGAAATGAGGCTTGGTAGCCGCCCATGATAAAGAGGTTAGGGTAGCCTTGCGAATGAATCCCAACGAGGGTGCGGACGCCATCGTTGTATTTATCATTAAGGTCGCGACCAAGTTGTCCCTTGATCTGGTTGTAAATGCCTGTCTTCTGCACCTCGAAGCCCGTGGCGTAGATGAGGACGTCGATCTCGTATTGCTTGCCCTCAAACACTGGGCCCTTCTCGGTGATCTCGGTGATACCCTTGCCTTTGGTGTCGATCAGATGGACGTTAAGCCGGTTGTAGGTAGGCAGGTACTCGTCGTGGAAGCACGGGCGCTTGCACATGAACATGTACCACGGCTTGAGCGCCTCGGCTGTCGCTTTGTCCTTCACGATCTCATCAATGCGCTGGTGGATTCGCATCATGTGATCGATGTTGGCGTTTTCCTGTCGATGGATTTTCTCCTCCCGCGTCAT
>JAYVFX010000297.1:0-4991 GCA_043772795.1 Deltaproteobacteria bacterium | reverse complement strand
CTCCCAGTCGAGTGTATCGTGCGCGGTTATCTCGCGGGTTCGGGGTGGCAAGAGTATCGCGCGAGCGGCACGGTATGTGGCATTCAGTTGCCAAAAGGGCTGCGAGAAAGCGAACGTCTTCCTGAACCGATCTTTACGCCCTCAACGAAAGCCGAAGCCGGTGCGCATGACGAAAATATTCCGTTCTCTGAAGTCGAGCGGCTCGTAGGTTCGGATCTTGCGGCCCAAGTACGTGATCTCAGTCTTGCACTGTATCGTGCGGCGCATGCGTTTGCTGAAACAAAGGGATTCTTCTTGGCTGACACCAAATTTGAATTTGGTATGCGCGAGGGGCACGTGTTGTTGATCGACGAAGCCTTTACGCCAGACTCGTCACGGTTTTGGCGGGCAGACGTGTATCAGCCGGGTGCAGCGCAGGACAGTTACGACAAGCAGATCATTCGTAATTACCTTATCTCGCTGGGGTGGAATCGTAAGCCGCCAGCTCCTCATCTGCCGCCTGACATTATTGCGCAAGCTGCGGCACGCTATCAGGAGATTGCCGTGCATCTGACTGGGGAGAAAATCTAACAGCAGAGAGACTATGTGTGATACGTGATGTGTGAAGTATGGCAGAGAAGAAACGACGCGCACTAGACGGCGTTCGCATTCTTGATTTTACCTGGGTTGTCGCTGGTCCAGTTGCTACCCGTATCCTGGCTGATCAAGGAGCAGAGGTGATCAAGATTGAACGGCGAGACTCTCTTGATCTCGGCTCGCGTCGCGGCGGATTCACCGGCAATCTCTTCCGTGGCAAGCAGAGTACCGTCATCAACATGTCAGACCCACGCGGGCGTGAAATCGCTCAGCACCTTGTCAAGGTTTCTGATGTGGTGATCGACAACTTCAGCGCCCGCGTTATGCGTAACTGGGGGATGGATTACGAGAGCCTCAGGCAGATTAAGCCCGACATTATCGCCGTAAGCATGTCTGGCTTTGGCCACACTGGTCCACAGAAAGATTACGTCAGTTATGGTCCAACGCTACAAGCGCTGTCTGGTTATACGCTGTTGATGCGCCACGAAGGAAAAGAGCCGGCTGGATGGGGCTATTCCTATGCGGACATGTCTGGCGGGTATAGTGGTGCGTTAGCCGTGCTGATGGCTCTGTGGTACCGCCGTCGCACCGGACAAGGACAGTTTGTTGATCTTTCACAGTTTGAGACCATTTCGAGTGTTGTCGGTCCCTCGCTTCTCGATATTCTCGTGAATAAAACAAAAAGTGCTCCCTTCGGCAATCGTTCTCAGGAAGCTCCCGCAGCGCCGCACGGCGTGTATCGTTGCCTTGGTGAAGACCGTTGGTGTGCCATTACCATTTTTACAGAAGATGAATGGGGAGCTTTGTGTCAGGTGTTAGGAAATCCGGCGTGGACGAAAGATGAACGATTCGCCGCATCGGCTAAGCGAATGCAGCATCACGAAGACCTAGATCGTTACGTTGAAGAATGGACGTCTCAGCATGCTGCAGAAGAGGTTATGGAATTGCTTCAACATGCCGGAGTTCCGGCTGGGATCGTAGCAAATAGCGAGGATATGGACCGCGATCCGCACCTGCGAGCGCGCGGTTATTGGGCGCAGGTGTCAATTCCGGAAGGAGAAGACGTCGTACTCGACGGCCCACCGATGAAACTGTCTGCGACACCAGGATATATTGCTGCACCTGGTCCATTACTTGGGGAACACACGCAGTCAGTGCTGCACAATCTCCTGGGTTATTCTGTTGCCGACATTGCCAAGCTGAAAATTGAACGAGTCGTAGCGTCGAATATGGAGATTACCGAAGAGAGGCGCATGAATAGTTAGTGTTGTACGTGGTCATCTGCAAGGCGCGTGAGGATCTGTTGTGTCATTCGTTCGGTGTTGTCGGTTTTTTCAAACAATCGTCGCCATAGCTCTTCTTGCCTGGATGTTTGTTCGCGAAACTCCTTGCGGGACTCCTCTATGTCAAGATGCAGAAACCAAGATTGCAAAAATCCCATGATCAGTACTACCGCAAACATCAACACTGTCCACAAACTGAAGTAGTTCTGTAACAGGTCAGGCATAGCTTCTCCCTTCGAATAGTCTTAACATAATTCCGCTGTTTATGAAGTTACAATGGGAAACCGCGAGTCGCACGACTCGATTGATAGAAAGTGAACAAGAAAGGAGACGCCATGCCCTTCGCGAAAATTAACGGAATCGAACTGTACTATGAAACCCACGGTAGCGGCCCAGCGCTTGTCTTCGCGCATGGTGGGGGAGGGAGTCATCTCAGCTGGTGGCAGCAAGTGCCAGCCTTTGCCTCGCACTACACAGTCATTACGTTTGACCATCGCAGCTTTGGCCAGTCACGCGATCTGCCCAACGGTCCTGGAGCGAACGCTTTTGTCGACGATCTCACCGCGCTTCTCGATCACCTCAACATTCAGAAAACGGCTGCCGCAGGGCAATCAATGGGTGGTTGGACAGTGTGCGGCTTTGCGGCAGCGCATCCAGAACGTACGAATGCGTTGATTCTCTGTGACACCACCGGCGGGGTGGAGACGACAGAGGCGACGAAATCTCATGCCAACATTCGTGAACGTTCACAGGGGAATCTCAAACAAATCCTGACGAATGCGTATGCGAAAAACTTTCCCGAACGAGAACCCGCACTCTGTTTTCTCTATCAACAGATTTCAACACTGAATACGCACGTCGCCCCGAATCTTGTCCCGACCCTCTTTGGTCTCAAACATAATGTGAAACCCATCGTCGAGCGGCGGATTCCTACCTTGCTTGTCGTGGGCGAGGAAGATGTCCTGAGTCCCCCACAGGCGATGGAAAGTATTACTGAACAGATTCCCCATGCGCGCTTCGTGAGAATTCCGCAAGCTGGCCACTCGGCGTATTTCGAACGCCCGCACGAGTTTAATCGCATTGTGAGTGAATTCTTGCGCGGGGTATAGTTATTTTTCGAACTTTCGTAGAGGTAGGGGAGCTACTCTTGGATGTGCCCCTAAGAGTAGCTACAATACAGCGTCATTGAACCTTCGTATTATGAAGAAGGAGAAGTCTGAAGGAACGAACTTCCTACGGCGGTCATTCCCTCTTAGTTGGTTATGAGCGTTCCTTACGTGTTGCTCCATGGCTAATGAAAATTCGTCGGTTTCTCCAGAAGCGCCGTCCCCTGGACGCATACGGCGTTTTTTTCGCTTCCTCTTTCGTTCTCTTGTTCTTGTCTCTGTGCTCGGTGCGGTATTTGCCGCCTGGGTGTTCTACCAGGATCTTACCGGTGAAATGCCCTCGGTTGAGAGCTTGGCTCGGTATGCACCTCCGGCGGTGACTCGTGTGTATGCGGGAGACAACGTGACGTTGCTGGGTGAGTTTTACTTGCAAAAACGCTACCCACTTGCACTTGGCAAGATTCCTATCTTAATGCAGCGTGCATTCATTGCGGCAGAAGATAAAGAGTTTTACCAACATCGGGGCGTGAACTTCTCTGCGGTAACTCGTGCTTTCCTAGCGAACTGGAATGAAGGGAAGACGGTGCAAGGAGGAAGCACGATTACCCAACAAATAGTGAAAAGTGTTCTCTTGACCTCAGAGCGAAGTTATCGGCGTAAGATGCAAGAAATGATTCTGGCGCTGCGCTTGGAGCAAAAATTAACCAAAGAGCAAATCCTTGAGCTATACCTGAACCAGATCTATCTCGGCAGTGGTGCCTATGGTGTGGAAGCGGCGGCGCGGGAGTATTTCAATAAAAGTGTCACGGACTTGTCGCTGCCAGAAATTGCGCTGATTGCTGGCCTTGCGCCTGCACCGAGTGTGTACGATCCGTTCAAAAATCTTGAAGGGGCAAAACAGCGTCAGCGCTATGTCCTCGAACGGATGATGGAAGAACGGTATGTGTCGTATGCGCAAGGTATGACTGCATGGCAAGAGCAGGTCGCGCCTTCGCAACAACCACCACCCTCGTATACTGGCCTTGCGCCCTATTATGTTGAACATGTGCGCCAAATCATCGAACGTCGGTACGGCGAAGATGCCCCAGAAAAACTCGGCTTAGAAGTCTTTACGACGGTAGACCTCAACTTGCAGCGTAGCGCAGAGAAGGCCTTTCGGACCGGGATCGACAGGCTGTGCAAGCGAGAAGGTATTTGTCGGTACAAGAATAGCAATCACTTGGACGGTGGATTGCTGACTGTTGACCTTACTACTGGGCAGGTGAAGGCGATGGTTGGCGGGTATGATTTCAATCGGAGCCAATATAATCGCGCGACTCAGTCAAAGCGCCAGCCTGGTTCGGTATTCAAACCGATCGTTTACGCAGCGGCCCTGGATCATGGCTATACGACAGCGTCAATCGTCAAGGATTCCCCAGTGACCTTCCGTGACGGCCGCGGAAAGCGCTGGTCGCCTGAGAATGCGGACCATACCTTCCGTGGACCTATCCGTCTGCGAGAGGCTCTCACCTTCTCTCGTAACGTGCCGACTGTGCGCATAGCGGACAACCTCGGACTTCCGTATCTCTTGTCGTATGCTACGAAGCTGGGGATCACGACGCCGCTCGCGCCGAATCTATCGGTGGCGCTTGGTACTGGTGAGGTGTCCCTACTTGAGTTGATTCGTGTGTACGGTGTGTTTGCTACCAATGGGACTCTTTTTGATCCGATTTTTATTTCAAAGATTACCGATGGTCATGGTTCCGTCGTGAGTGAGGGAACCTTCAAACGCACTCAAGTTATTTCTCCAGAAACTGCGTATCTTGTGACGAGTATGCTCAAGAGTGTGGTTGAGCGCGGGACCGGAACTGCTGCGCTGGAATTGGGGCGACCGGCGGCGGGAAAAACCGGAACTACTACTGATTATGAAGACGCCTGGTTTATTGGCTACACGCCCGAAATGGTGACAGGTGTATGGGTCGGCTTTGATGAAAAGCGTCCCCTCGGATCGGGAGAGACCGGAGGGAAGGTTGCCGCGCCCATCTGG
>JAYVFX010000296.1:0-6521 GCA_043772795.1 Deltaproteobacteria bacterium | reverse complement strand
ATCACTTCTGTTTGCGTTAGGACGAGATCACAGGAAGACAACGAAAAGGGAGGCAGCTATGAAGTATGGTATTCAACTCGCAGGTGGTGCACCGATCTGTACTCGAACGGCCGCAAAAAAAATTGCAACTGTGGCAGAGGAACTCGGCTTCGATTCGCTGATGATCGGCGATCATATTGTCATTCCGAAAAAGATCACCGCTCCGTGGCCGTATGACGAGTATGTCGGTGGGAAGACGCCCTATGGTGCGTATACGGAAATGGAATGGCTCGATCCGTTCGATACGATGGCGTTTCTCGCCGGAGTCACAGAGAAGGTACGTCTCGGTATCAGTGTTCTCATTGTTCCGTATCGTCACCCGTTCGATGTTGCCCGCCGCGTGGCAACGGTCGATGTTCTTTCCGGTGGACGGTTCGTACTGGGCATTGGCGTCGGATGGCTCGAAGACGAGTTTCGCCTTCTGGAGATTCCATTCAAAGAACGAGCACAACGAACCCGCGAATACGTTCAAGTCATGAAACTGCTATGGACACAAGAGAAACCGCGGTTTCAGGGCAAGTTTGTCCAAGTCAACGAAGATCTCAATTTGTTACCTTACCCGTTGCAGAAACCGCATCCGCCAATTTGGGTTGGTGGTGAATCAACTCCAGCGCTCAAGCGCGTCGCCGAGCTGGGTGACGGCTGGCACATTGGACTTGTGCTTCCAGAACGCATTCCGCAAAAACTGCAAGAACTGAAACAATTGATGGAGAAAGCTGGTCGTGATTTCGCCAAACTGGAGCTGACCGCATTGGCCGATCCGAACCGGCTCAACGAGAGTGAGATCCGCGCGTATCACACTCTGGGCGTGCATGTGCTGTACATGCTGCCGCTCAGTAGCGATCATCGTGCAGTTATCAACGACATGTGCAGCTTTGCTCAGAAAATGAAGGCATTCGCGTAAACTCTGAGAAAAATGCGAAGTGTCCGCCGTTTGTGTGCATAGCATCGGCACTTCTCTCTCGCTGCGAGTCTCTCTTGGCTGGGGTAGTGTCGCAGAATTGTTGACGGTTTTCTCAAAGCCCTGAAAAATCACAGGCTTGTACCCCCTTATCAACACATCTGAAACACAACCCTTTTTTCTGTGGTCATTCGACTTAGGTTGTCCTTGATATGACCGCAAAAATGAGACACTATCTCCAAAACGAGGCACAAAATGGAGATAGTAGAGCGATTTTTTCGTCCTTCCGCTGGTGTGGAATACGATTCGTGAGACGATGGGGATCATTCAGGGCGGAGTATTGCTTTTCGACCGTCACCGGCAACAATATGTCTCAGTGTATCCGCATACCGACACCGAAGTCGCATTCCCGACGGACCATCCGCTCATTCAGCGACTGCAACAGCATCGAGAGCGTGGGCTTTCTCGGTACAACCTACAGGGCGAAGAAGGAGAAACTCCCTCTTCTCGCGATGACGAGGCAACACTCGTGGCGCTCAACGCTCAGCTTCTGGTCCCCCTCAATTTGAAAGGAGAGCTGCTTGGGCTTATGACGTTAGGACAGAAAGAATCAGGGCATTTTTTCTCGGCTGACGACCGAGATTTTCTTTTCACCTTGGCGAACCAAAGTGCGCTCTCCATCTCCAATGCGTTGTCGTACGAAGAAATCACCGAGCTGAATGCCAGTCTGGAGAGAAAAGTCACAGAGCGTACTCACCAGTTAGCCCATGTGAATTTAGAGTTGCAGCAGTCCTTCAGCAAACTCGAACAAACCTATCGAGACCTCAAACAGAGCCAGGGAAATTTGGTCCGTGCTGAAAAGATGGCTGCGCTTGGGCGTTTGACCGCGGGGATCGCCCACGAAATGAATACGCCTCTCGGCGCGTCGCTCAATTCGCTCACGTCATTGGATGAGTTAATTCGCGAGTATGCACACTCGCTCGGTGATCAGGAGGTTACTGAGGATGACCATCGCGAGATTGCTGCAGAGATGCGCGAGATTGTGCGCTCGACGCAACAGTGGGTAGAAAAGGCCTCCGCTCATATTCGGAGTCTCAAACTCCATACCCGTGACCTCCAGCAGGGACAGGAATGCACGTTTTCGATAGTACAAACGATCGAAGATACAGCGATGTTGCTCTCGCATCGTTTACGGCTTTCGCAGTGTAAACTCACGGTCGCCTGCGCGGTTTCCGAGCCGATACTCTATGGCGATCCAGGAAAACTGGGACAGGTGCTCACCAATTTGATCAATAACGCGATCGACGCCCAGACAGATGCGGGTAAGAGCGAGGGCGAGATTGGTATCGTCGTTAGTGAGGAAAATGGCAATCTGGGGATCCAGGTACGTGATCAAGGATGCGGAATTCCGTCGGAAAATCTCGATAAGATCTTTGAAGAACTCTTTTCCACCAAGGCGATTGGCGAAGGCACTGGTCTCGGGCTGCCGATTTCCCGCGATATTATCGGCAACTTCTTCGGCGGAACGCTTCATGTCGAATCCGAATTAGGAAAAGGGAGTACGTTCAGTATATGGCTCCCGTGGCGCCGCGCTGCTGACCATCGGGTCGTACAAAGCACGCTATATTCGCCATTCGCCGACGAAGAACAGTCTGGCCTGCCGCAGCGCGCAGCCTAGTCCTTCCGTCGTTCAGAAAATTCGTAGACCCCCAGCGCTTCACGCCCTTGCCACACGGCACGCGAGAGGCCGAAGGTCACATCTAGTGCATTTCCTTGCGGAGCATGGCGAACGATCGGAATCTGTGTCAGCGTCTCCCCATCGCAATATAAGGTAAATGGTGTAGGTGGCGTTAACGCGACCCGGAACGCGCTCGGGCGTCCCTCGTGTAATGTATAGTCCAGTTCCCAATGTTCTGGTTCTAATGCGTGCGGCACCCCATCGTGATAGATCACTCCGGCAGAGCGGGGTCCGTCAAGCGTTTCAACCCAATAGAGGAAGATGCCCAAGTCCGGCCCGAACGGCAGTGACAGCAACCGCCGTGGCATTAGTCGTCCAGTCTCTTCCGGCTTCAATAAGTCAAGAAACCCCCAAGCATTGATGGTATGCCGACGGTCACGTAAGTTGACCTCACCGCGTAAGTGCGCCAGGTATAAAGGCACTGGGGGAGACGGTAATGGCACAGGCAGTGTGAGTGTTAAGGTAATCTCGGCGGGTTCAACCCACGAAGCAGCCAACCCATCTTCTAGGCGGATAAATGCTTGCGGATGAGAAAAGCGCATAACCGTCCCACGGTACGAAATGGCAAAGCCGGTGGGCTGTGTTTGCCAGGTTAGCCCACCGACATGCACTCGACTCGGGTCGGTCGCACTATCGTCCTCGCCGGTAAACAACACCATCTCAGTGCCACCGAGAAACATCATGAGGCGACCGGAGTGAACCGGTTCCGCCGGATTGCATTCGATTCCTCCGAGTAAACCTAGCCCACTCGTAGGGTCATGGAAGTGCAGCCCCAATCGCACAAGTTCAGAAGCATGGCGAAGTGGAATCGGTGTACCGTTGAGGGGAGCAGGGGGATGAGTCCGACGCGGTATGGTGATAGTGGAGAACTCGATCTCAGGGGCCTGAACGGAAGGTTTTGTCCGCCCTAGCGTTTGGCAAAAGACCTGGACAAACGTTTCGCGTGCTGACCCTGGCCATCGTAATCCAACCCCGAGTTCACACTGCACCGCATTCACTTTGCCGTCCATGGAAAGCCGTGCCAGTGTACGGATCACAGGTGACGGATCCTCGGCAAAGCGTTTGCTGAAGAGCTGCATGACATTATTCTTATCCGCGGCTGGGTAGCGGCGCCCGATGGCGACATCGATTCCCTGCGCTACCGCAGTGTCACGAAATGGCAAGACTTCCTCAGCAAAGAACTGCGCACTCAATGTTGGGGCGGCAAACTTACTCGCCGGGCCGATGGTGTTTCCCCGTTGTTTCAGTCCGACACCAATATCACACACTGGTTGCACCACGTTCCACCCGTGCATAAAGAAGACGCGAGCACATCCATGCTGCGCGACAAGCGTTGAAAGCAACGTTTCGAGCGCGTCCAGAAACCACACCGCTTCCTTCCGCACTTGGCTGATACGATTTAAATCAAGCTCGTTGCGGTCGTGGGCATGATTGATCAACGCATAACCTTTGGTGATTTTTGCCAATTCCTCCGTCAACTCAGCGGTGTGAAGATCATTGACCTTGATACTATCGAGAATCGGCGCTTCCGGCGGGCGTCGTCCACCGTGCGGAGCAACAAACAGAATGGGCGCGGTACCGTCAATGTAGGTCATCCAGGATGGGAGTTGTGACTCAAAAGTAAATACCACAATGACAGTATAGCGAGTTTCACGAAGTTGGACAGATACGGCATGAGCGTCAATGAGCGGAGAATGATGAAGACGAAACGGGAAGAACTATGGGGATCTTCCATTCATCGTTCACCATTCTCCAGTCCTCGCTTCTGAGGCTAAATCAGACCACAAAAGATTGGTACATCAGCGGTGTCACCCTGAGTGCAACGAAGGGTCTCTCAGAGAGATTCTTCGCTCCGCTCAGAATGACACAACCGAGCGGTCACATTATAAAGTGTACGAATGGCATGGGGTCCGATTTAGAACCTCGATGCCGGGAGGATGACATCTGCCCGCGCCCACGCTTTGCGAAATCGTTTCGCGGTAGCCGCCGCCGCTTTTCCTTTCTTCTGCGCTTGTAAACTTTGCATCAGCCCATACAGCGACCAGCCGTTTTCTGGGTTACGTTGCAAATCCTCCCGATACACGAGCTCGGCCTCTGCCGGTCGATTTGCCACAAACAGGACAGCCCCGAGAGACTGTCGTACTGGGAAATACCAGGGTGGCGGTTCTTCGTACTTCAGCGTGTCTTGTAAACGCACGGCTTCTCCCAGCACCTTGATGGCTTCCGCTGTGTCTCCGCGACGTGCAGCAATTTCTCCTTGCAACGTTTTCGCGGCAATGTTGAGCAACGCGGTTGCGGAGTTCTGTCCGATGAGGCGGTCGGCGGGCATGGCTGCGACCAGCTCCGTGAGTTTGGCGTATTTTCGTACTGCGTCATCAACATGATCTGTTGCGACGAGCGCCAACCCCCGCACGTAGTGCCAGATCGCTGTCGTGTACTGTAATTCCTCTGGCGGAACCGGCTGGCGAAGAATTTCCTGCCATTTCCCAAAGCGTGCGAGGCTCAATAGTAACGTAGGTGGGACAAACTCTACCATCGGCATCTGCTTGACAAACGCGACTGGCATTTGCGCTACCAGCTTTCGTGCTGCTTGTAACGCCTCTTTACTACGCCCCTCCATACTCGCCGCCGCCCACTGAAAGTGCACGTTATGCGGGTAGTACATGATGCGGTACACACCTTGGATGTTGTATTTTTCGAGGTAGTCTTCATCAATTCTTGCTGCGCGGGCATTACTCTGCGCAGCGTCCCGATACCGTCCAATACGCATGTAAATATGTGAGGGCATGTGCACCAGATGTCCTGCGCCCGGCGCCACTTTTCCTAGTCGATCGGCATACCGTTCGGCCCGCTCTGGCTGCCGTGAAGCTTCGACGGCATGAATGTAATAGTGTGCAGCACCGGGATGGTTTGGATTCCGTTTCAGCACCGACTCTAAAGTCGCAACGATTTCTTCCGTTCCAGGTTGTGGTTGGCCGTCAGCTGTCCACAAATCCCACGGACGTAAGTTCATCATCGACTCGGCAAAAAGCGTTGCCGCATCGAGGTCATTAGGATAACGTTGTGTGACCTTGCGCATAGCGTCCGCAAAAGCAAGGTCCAGTGCCTTCCGGTCCGCGGGCGGATCCGCTGCGTACCGTTTTGCTATCGCCTCGATATAGGCCTGCTCCGGTTCACTTACCTGAGCAATCAATAAGAGTGCCTTTTGAGCTGCTTCATAGGCAGCCTTGGCACGCTCAGCATCAGTCGGCAGGTTGTAGTTCGGTCCTAAGGTGAAGGCGATTCCCCAATAGGCCATTGCACAAGCTGGGTCGAGTCGTGTGGCTTCCTTGAACGAGCGTGTCGCTTCGTCGTGATTAAATGCGTAGATGAAACGCAGCCCCTGGTCGAAATACTGTTGCGCCGCAGGAACACTAGTAGTGACAGCATGGTGAAGAGAACTCAAGCCTTTGAATAAGGCGACAGGAGCCGATTCCGAAGCCGATGGCATGGCATGATGATGTTCGGCTGCTGCTGGTACCGCTGTAAGAATCACCGCGAGAGAGAAGACACCCGCAAGGTAGCTCATTATGCTACTCCTTTCTCAAGGTCGCTTATTAAGTCTTCCGTTCAGTTACTGCGCGCGTGCTCCTCGGCGAGCATGCGCTGCAAGTCTTCGAGTGTGATGGTACCAGGCCGTTTGCCGCTGCGGGCCATCTCACTCGCAACACGTTGTAGGACTCGGTTATATGGTGTCGAGATGCCGTGCAGCCTGCCGAGCAACACGATCTCCCCATTTAAGTAATCAGCTTCCGTCGTCGGCAACCCGCGCATAAGGCTTTGCCACGTGGAACCACCGGTGCG
>JAYVFX010000295.1:0-3698 GCA_043772795.1 Deltaproteobacteria bacterium | reverse complement strand
AGGTGACCTTACCGGTTTTATCGATCTGCGCCACGCGCTTTTTTCCTGTTTCGCTGACGAAAATCGCCCCGTCGTTTGCTGCGACTACCTCACCTGGCTGATCGAATCCTTCTGCAATTGTTGTCACCTGTCCGGCAGTATCAACCCGTAACAGCTTACCAGTCCCGGCTTCTGCTACGGCAACGGCGCCATCGGAGAGGCGGGCGAGACCGTATGGATTTTTCAGCTTACGGGCAATCATATTAAAAGGCCGGCCGTCGGGAAAAAATTGCACGACATCGCCAGCCATAGTTGTGAGCCATAACTCTCCCGCTACGCCAGCAGCAAGGCTCCGCACGAATCCTGGGAAACTGTTATCCAGCAAACCACCGAGGCGACTGACTTCCCTATTGGCTGAAAGTACAGCGAGACTAAGTCCATCATTCAAATACAACTGCCCGCCGTCACCACAAGCGATTCCCCACGGGCCAACCAGTCCTTTGGGTACAAGAATCCGCTCGGTATTACTCCCATCGGTTGCGACTTCCGCCACTCCACCATCAACAAAATGTGAGATAAACATGTGATTGTCTGGACTGAAGGCAAAGTTATCGATGCCTGGGCGAACTTTAGCTATCACCGTCTTAGCACCACTTTGCACCTCGATACGAACCACCTCACCATTGCCAGCCTGTGGAACGATCAATTCACCTTTACGATTGAACTTCACTGCTGGTGGAGACTTGAGACCGTCAACGACTTTCTCGCGGACACCAGTTTCAACATCAACACGCCATACTTCACCCTGCGGAACCAACGGAAAGTACAGCTTGCCGTCTGGCCCAACCATCAATGCATTTGGCCCGCGCAGATCATCGGCGATCATGCGTGGGGCACGATCAGAATGCGGATACAGTTCAAAGATGCGGCCACCGCGACGGAACTCGTCGATAAAGACCCGATCGTTGTGAATAGTGATGCCATTCGCACCCGGCAAGTTATCGGCGACGATTCGCACCTTGCCATCGGGAGCACGCGCACAGACTCGAGCACTCATGACCTCAGTGATGTACATCGTGCCGTGCGAGTCGAATGCGACATCATCAGGAGCCACAATCGCTCCGCTGACCGGAGAGATCACTTCTAGTGCTCCGCTCGTGACATTGACCGCCGTAACCTGACTGCCAAAGGCTTGCGTGACATACAGTCGGCCATCCGGACCAAACTGCATGCCGTTCGCCCCATAGAGACCGCTCGCCGGCAGCAACCGCGTAATGTGCCATCCTGGCATCGCTTGCGGTTCACGAGCATCCGAGCCGCGTAACATTTGGTATCTATTCATAATTAGTCCCTCCTTGGTGCAATATTCCTCATAAAAACTGTCACTGGCAAAATTTTGGCAATTATTAATACCTTATTCTGCCGATTATTTGGTTATTCTTGAGTCCTCTGTTATCTCCCATTAGGTGGGCTTTTGCATACCTCCATCGAAATGATCTGAGTAAGACTTGAAAGAGATCCGATGCTGCACCCTAGTCAAAACCGAATCCGCCTCTTACTCACCGGACGCTCAGCTCTCAGAAGGCGCGTTGCAAAAGCCCTCTTTCGTTGCCTTTCTGGTTTCTCTCGCGTCTTGGGTCTTGCAGTCATTATCTCACTGAGTGTTTCTCCCTTGTCGGGTGGAGCGGCGGGCCAACCGACAACTGTCGCCAATTGCACCCCCAGTCTTGTCACGTATGACATCGTCTATGTGCCTGCTCCTCGCTTTGGTGACACAACTGATACGACCTGGCCAGAAGTGACACGTCCACTGAATGCTGATCCTGGGTCAGACTTGCGGCTGCTCCACCCTAATTGCACTGAAGAGATATTTTTTCCACTCCCACAACACCAAACCATTGTCGATGCTCCGCTTGGCAATGGCGTAGTGCTCAATCTAAATGTCTCATTTGACGGCAAATGGGTTATCAGTCATACCCCAACAACGGACCTGGCTTCTTCAATCATGGCGATGAACGTCTACGAATTCTTGGCGAGATTCCGATGCGGCATGAGGGAGTGATCGATCAAAAAGGTAATACCGACACGTCATTTCTCGCACGGATTCCTGCCGACGTGCCGTTTACGTTTCAAACGCTCGACCGTAACGGCATGGTACTTAACATGGTGCAGACGTGGCATCAGGTGCGACCGGGCGAAGGACGCTACGACTGTGGTGGCTGTCACGCGCATACGAAAGACCCACTCGATTTTCACACCACGGGTGCCGGGCAGCCGAACTTTCAGCCTACAGACCTCGCCCTGCAAACACCGTTGCTGCGGCTTACTCAGCGTAATGGCAATCCGACAACCGTAACACAAAATGTGCCGCAGGTGACGATTGAATACTTCCGTGATATTCGCCCGATTCTGAACCAGCGCTGCTCAGGATGCCACACTAACAACACAACTGACGGCAAGCTCAATCTGATTGTGGAGAAAACTATCCCAATCATACGAATGTGACGCTGACGCCGACACCGAACAGGCGCTACCGTTTTACTGGATGGGTTGGTGCATGTACTGGCACTGGCTCGTGTGTCGTCAGTATGACGAAGAATCAGGCTGTGACAGCGACGTTTGTAAGGACAAGATGAATATCTTTCTATCCCTTCCTCACAGGACTTACGCTTGAAGGCAAAAAATAGCATTTTACGAAGATGATTACCAAGAAGCAGTACGTGGAGTATCTGCTCAGCACGCCGAAGAACTGTACGTGTACCTATCTGGCCGAGCATCTGGAGGAGGTGAGTCATGATGTGGTCAACGATTTTCTCCGCCAGAAACGGTTCATGCCCCGCGAGGTCTGGAAACTCGTCAAAGATCGAATCGAAGATAGTAAAGAGGCCTTTTTACTAGTGGACGACAGCGTGCATGATAAACGGTACTCGCGGTTTATCGAGTTGGTGCGGCGGCAATACAGTGGGAATGAACATCGGGTGATCAACGGGATTGGAGTAGTCAGTCTGGTGCATAGTGCCGGGCAAGACGCCGACTTCTATCCGATTGACTATCGGGTGTACGCCCCAGAGGTGGATGGCAAAACCAAGAACGATCATTTTCAGGAGATGTTTATTAACGGCCTCGACCAAAAGCAAATCAAAGCGCGCACGATTCTGTTTGACGGATGGGACGCGTCGGCGGAGAACTTGAAGCTGATTCACCGCCGCAAACGGATCTTCTTCACCACACTGAAGAGCAACCGTTTGGTGAGTCTGAGCAAAGAGGCGGGGTATATTCATCTGGAGGATATCGAGTGGACAACGGCCCGCTTGACCCAGGGCGTCTTGGTCAAGTTGAAGGAAGTCCCCTTTTACGTGCGGTTATTCAAGCTGGTCGCCCCAGACGGCGACATTGACTGGGTCATTACCAATGACCTCGCTGAGACCGTGACAGCGCAAGTGGCGGAAGCATCCAGTGACGTGCGTTGGCAAGTCGAAGAACTACACAGAGGACTGAAGCAACTGACGGGGACGGAGAAGTGTCAGTGTCGGGCGGCGCGGGCGCAGCGGAATCACTTTGCGTGCTGTTACCATGCCTGGGTATCCTTAAGGGTGAAGGCCAAGGAACTGGGCCAGACCATGTATGCGCTACGCGAGAGTTTGTTCAGCCATTACTTGCGGGCCGAACTCCGCAACCCGCGGATCACGGCCTGTTAACCACCCAAAGCGTAAGTCCTG
>JAYVFX010000294.1:0-4158 GCA_043772795.1 Deltaproteobacteria bacterium | reverse complement strand
ATTAACGACTCCAATCCCGCCCGAGTATTCGTTACCCAGTTTTTTGCGCGGCGGAGAGCTGGCGGACCAGGTGAAGGGTTTGACGACGGGAAAGAAGGGGTCGTTGCCTCTTTTGCCGTCAACAATCCTGGCGCGGTTACGTTTACGACCTTGTCCCATCTGGCAAATTCTGGCTTCACGGCGAATCGCTCAGCCCACTGCAATATCTCCGCCAATCCGGATCCGATCAAGCAGACCTTCTGCCCTGTTCCGGCCAGCGTCAATCCGGCCGACCCCGCCATCATCTCAGACCCGCAAGCGGTCTTCCCTAATCAACTCAAATCGGCCTTGATCTGCGGTGGGAAGCTCTACCTCCCCAACATCGGTGCCCAACCTGAACCACCGGTGTTTTTCAATACCAACGTCCAGGCGCTAGTCCACGTGGTGAATACGAGTACTTTCCTCCAAATACCTACCTTGCACGTGAACCTGAACGCACAGATCAAGACCGAGGCGCAGCCCGTGAATCCCACGTCCAGCCTCGGTCGGTTGTTTGGCAATGATATTGTGGCGATCGATGCCAATGCCACCTGCCAAAGTTTCTACATCGTCAGCCGCGGCGGTAATTATGTGATCAGGGCGACGCCCACAGGACCTGGTGGTGCCCTCAGCATTGGCGCTCCGAATGTCGTGCGTTTCCAGACCGGCAACATTCCCACGGGTATCGCTGTCAACAACGCCGGCTCACGTGCCTATGTCAATAACGAAGTCAACAAGTCGGTTTCTATCATCGACTTGGCTGGGAACACGGTCATTGCACGCGACGTCGATTCGAGTATCCCGCCACTGCCAGGCACCTTCGAGCACTCGCGGTTGATGGGAAAACTGGTGTTTCATACCGCTCTGGGGACGCCCAACTTCGGGCTGACCGACATCCCGCTGCGGAGCATCGTGCCCCTGAAGGACCGCGGCAAGCAATCTGATAATGCCTGGAGTTCCTGCGCCTCTTGCCATCCGGACGGCTTGGCCGACGGCGTGACGTGGATCTTCGCCGACGGCCCACGCCAGACCATTCCCCTCGATAGTTACTCTTCTAAGATCAACGGTGCCCACGATATTCGTATCAACAATTGGAGCGCAGTACGCGACAGCTCTACCGACTTCAACAATAACTCACGCAACGTTCAGTGCGGCACCGGCTTTGCCGGTGGGGGAACTAACCTTACGATCGGCTGCCCACCATTTGGCTCCGGCGCACCCAATCCCGCGATCTTCGACCACGGCATATCCCAGGGCGCGAGCGATGCTCTTGATATGGAAACGCTGTGGATACAGACCGTGCGAGCTCTAAGTTCGTTCAAGCCAGCAACTGCGACCCTCACCGCAGGCGCCATTGTGTTCGGGCAATCCTGCGCCTTTTGCCATGGTGGAGCCAAATGGACGAAGAGTCAGGTGATCTATCTCAATAATCCCACCCTCAACAAAGCAGTTGCGGCGGGCGGTACTGCACGCGACCCAGGCCTCACTATCACTGCTAATCAAATCGTCTCGTATAGTGACTCCAAAGTGGACCCCGACGTCCTCAAGTTCCTAGAAAATGTCGGCACGTTTAATGCCCTCAAGAACATAGAGATCAAGCAGAATGGCCAAGCCCCGCTCGGCGCGCTCGGCTTCAATGTGCCCTCGCTCCTGGGTGTCGGCACCAATGCGCCATATTTTCATGATGGTGGGGCCCAGACCTTGGAGGCCGCCTTCTTAGTGCACACGCTGGGCGGAGGAACAATCCAGACCAGCCTGGGTGCTACCCAGCGTACAAACCTGCTTGCCTTCCTAAGAGCGATCGATGGTCGCTCGGTGATCGTTCCGAACGAAACTGACCTCTTCAAGGACCCGACTCAATAGCACTTACTCATTCTTTCCTGCCCAGATGAGAGCGGTAAAGAGGGTCAGCTCAAAAGGGCTGACCCTTCTATGTTCGATATTATCGATAAGGCTCAGAAATAAGCCTTTCAGCCTGCCGATACCATACTCACGAATTCCGGCCTACGCGGGAATGTTCATGCCTCTGGAGCGCACCACATGTCAGTTGTGTCAGTCGTACCAACACGATGAGACGAATTCACTGTGTGTTATTTTTAACGAAACCATTCCCTGGATTCGAGAGCAGCCGCAGGCTGATCGTCTCTAAGTACTGCTCACCGCGAAGACACCCCCGGTTGCTACTCGGGCGAGTCGCTGCATTGTCAGGAGATCCTTTCTCACTCACTGCGGGTGGCCGGCAAAGGAAGGACGCGTTGTGCCGTGGTGCGTGAGAGGGGGAGGCATGGTCTTCAGTTCAGTCCTGTTCCTTTTTCTTTTCTTCCCTGTTGTTCTGTTCGGATATTTCCTCATCCGGACAGAATCACGCAATACCTGGCTCCTCTTTGCCAGTGTGGTTTTTTACGCCTGGGGAGAAGTGTTCTTCTCGGTCGTCATGGGGCTCTCGATTCTGCTGAACTACGCCTTCGGGTTGTGGGTAGGCGCGTGTCGCACGCCGCGGCAGGCACGTTTGGTGCTCGCGCTCACGGTGCTGATCAATATCGGCATGCTGGCATGGTACAAATACGCCAATTTCCTGGTCGCCAATCTCAATGGTCTACTGTCACTCCTGGGCTCTGCGCCTATACCGTGGACGCCGATTCACTTGCCCATCGGTATCTCCTTCTTTACCTTTCAGGCGCTCTCGTATGTGTTCGATGTCTATCGCGGGCAGGCAGAGGTGCAAAGAAATCCCTTTCTCCTCGCACTGTATATTTCGCTGTTTCCTCAATTGATCGCCGGTCCGATCGTACGGTACGCAGACGTAGCGGAGCAGATCGTGAACCGTGCTGTTACCCTCGACAAGTTTGCCTATGGCATCCAGCGCTTCCTCATCGGGCTGAGCAAGAAAGTGCTCATTGCCAACAGTGTGGCGGTGGTGGCCGATGAGATCTTCGCTATTCCTGCGACCGGCCTAACGCCGGGGCTCGCGTGGCTTGGCATCCTTTGTTACACCCTGCAAATCTACTTTGACTTTTCTGGCTACTCCGATATGGCGATTGGTCTCGGACACATGTTTGGATTTCGGTTTTTGGAAAACTTCGACTATCCCTATATTGCGCAGTCCATTCGAGAGTTTTGGCGGCGATGGCATATCTCGTTATCGACGTGGTTTCGCGATTATCTCTATATTCCCCTCGGCGGCAACCGGAACACCCCAGCGCGCGTCTATCTGAACCTGCTAACCGTGTTTTTTTTGTGCGGGTTGTGGCATGGCGCGAGTTGGACCTTCGTGGTGTGGGGGCTCTTTCATGGCACTTTTCTCGTTATCGAACGACTGGGTTTTGCAGCGTGGCTCGCCGCACGAGTGGCCGTAGTACGCCATGCCTATGTGCTCTTGGTGGTCATGGTGGGCTGGGTTCTCTTCCGTGCCGATTCCCTGTCTTACGCCCTGGTGTTTCTTTCCGTGATGGCGGGTTTTGGCCAAGGGGATGGGGTCGAGTACCACGTGGGGTTGTATTTTAATGCCAAGGTCGCCCTTGCCCTGGTGGCAGGGGGAATCGGTTCAACGCCGGTATTGCCATTCATGCGGGAACGGTGGGAACAGCGGCTTGCGGCAATCTCGCCACGGCACGCACTGTTGCTGGAAGGGATGTATAGTTGTGGCACGATAGTCGGACTCGGCCTGCTGTTCTTGGGGACAACAATGGCTCTTACTGCGGGTTCGCATAATCCGTTCATTTATTTCCGTTTTTGAACAGGGAAGGTCATAGGTATGCCAGAAACGGTCGCCCGCATTCGTCGCCTGAGAAACATGCTGGTGATAGGCTTCTTCTTTTTCGCCTTGTGGTTACCTTCTTTAGACATGCTTTTCCATCTCGACTCCAGTCCAGAAGTGAAAGAAAGTCGCATACCCGCTCCGTTCCCGAAGTTTGCGTACAACCGCAAAACGATCGCCGGATACCCAGCACGACTTGAACAGTTCTACCATGACCGTTCCGGGTTTCGTAATCTTCTTATTGGCTGGCACAATTTCCTCCACGTCAAGGGGCTCCAGACTTCTCCAGTCTCACACATTGTGCTTGGAAAAGAGGGATGGTTGTTTTTAGGCAAGGGATATACCTATGAATACTATCGCTCCAAGCGACGATTTACACAGGA
>JAYVFX010000293.1:0-3794 GCA_043772795.1 Deltaproteobacteria bacterium | reverse complement strand
TTCACCCACCCACCGTCTCCGCAAGAAGGCATCTTCAACCTCGCGTTGGTTTACCTGGCTTCCCGGGGGCTCCATGTTGCTACCGAGCTTGGGATTGCTGATCTGATGATGGTGTTGCTGGAAGGGCCAGAGCGCACAGAGCAGGAGTTTGCTACGTTGTACCGGCGCGCAGGTTTACAACTCACAAGAGTCATTCCGACACCGTCGGTGCTTTTTATTGTGGAAGGCGTGCCAGTGCAGTGAGTACAAACAAAGAGTTCCTGACCGAGCAGTGTTACGCTACCTCGCAACTGGTGTTATCTGCCTGTCTCCCGTCGGCGGTTTGGGGATGAACCTTAAGAGCTAAGGAGAGGCGGCGAACGGCGAGCACAACATGAGGCGCAATACATAAACTGAAGCCAATAATAAACCCGCTCCGTTGGGGCGTTAGACCCACTGAAAGAGCAACCGAAGGAGGAATCATGGAAATTGGCAAGTTGGGAGCCTTTTGCTTTCTTGATGCGATGACCGCGGAGGAGAGTGCGGCGTTCTGCCGCCGGCTCGAACGCATGGGGTATAAGGTGCTGTGGGCACCTGAAGCGTGGGGCCGTGACCCGTTCGCACAGGGTGGGTATCTGCTCGCCAAAACCGATCGACTCATCTACGCTACCGGTATTGCGAACATCTGGGCACGTGATCCGGTTGCCATGGCGGCGTCGGCCAAGACCTTAGCGGAAGCGGCAGAGGGCCGTTTCATTCTTGGCATCGGGGTGAGTCATCGCTCTCTGGTCGAGGATGTTCGCAGTCACAAATATACCAAGCCTTACAGCTACATGAAGGAATACATCTCGCAGATGAAGTCGGCCTTGTATCGCGCCGTTGCTCCAAAGGCTGAGCCGCCGCTGGTGATTGCCGCGCTACACCCGAAGATGCTGGCACTCACAGCGCGTGAAGCACGCGGTACCCATACTGCCTTCTGTTTACCTGAGCATACTAAACGCACCCGGGAAGTGCTGGGACCTGAGGCCTGGGTCTGTCCCAGTGTCATGGTTATCCTGGAGCGTGACGCTGCTAAGGCGCGAGCGCGGGCGCGACAACATTTGAGCTTCTACGCGTATCAAGAGAATTACCAGCGGATTTTCCTCGCTCAGGGGTTCACGCGAGCAGACTTTGAGAATGGTTGTAGTGACCACTTGATCGACACGGTGATTGCCTGGGGGAGTGAGGAGCATATCCGTCAGCGCATCGACGCACATCTGGCCGCTGGAGCGAACCACGTCTGTTTGATGCCGTTGCGCTGTGATGAGCCCAATCTCCCCGACGAGCGAGCGTTGGAGGCGTTTGCGCCGCGGTGAAGGGGGCGAGAAGATAGGATCGCAGCAAGGAGGGAAGGTTATGGACCGAAACTACTGGGCAAGTATTTTCTATGATGGCAGTGCGGATTTCACCAAGACCGTACAAAAGTATGAAGAACGTGGCATCGCGGGACTCGCTGTGCCACAGGTGTACGGCTCACCATTTGTTCCGTTAGCCGCAGCCGCGACTGTCACGAAATACATTCAGCTTGCGACTGGCATTGCTATCGGTCTCACTCGTAGTCCGTTTGAGACCGCAATGACGGCACTTGACCTGGACCATCTCTCGCAGGGACGGTTCATCCTTGGGCTAGGCACTGGCCCCATGCACTTCACCCAGGGTTACTACGGGATGCCCTACGACAAGCCGGTTTCGCGGCTACGCGAAGTCGTGCAGATTTTTCGCCAAGTGGAAGAGGGCGCACGCACCGGCAAGATGAAAGCCTGGAACGGTAAATGTTACCAGCTTGAGTTTCATGGTTACGAACCTACCGCACCGCCGTATCGTGAACGTATCCCAGTGTGGATTGCTGCACTGCGTGAGCGCATGTGCGAACTGGCAGGAGAAGTCGGCGATGGGCTTATTGGTCATCCAGTGTGGTCTATCGAATGGGCGTTAGGGCAAGCTCAGAAATCACTCGCAGTTGGTGCGGCGCGTGCGGGGCGCGACCCGTCAACGATTCACTTTCAGCCGTGGGTGATGGCGTCGATCGATCGGAACCCGAAAGTCGCCGTCAACGAAGCGAAGCCGGCCGTCGCTTTTTATGGAGGCATTGCCCTGTATCATTCGTTCTTTGCTGCGCACGGGTTCGCTGCAGAAGCACGTAAGCTGCAGGAGGCGTCGAACTCCATCAGTGCTGCTGAGGCGGCACCTCTGGTGCCAGACGAGATGGCGCGCACGTTTGTCGCGTGTGGAACACCGGATCAAGTGCGGGAACGGATTGAGCCGCTGTGGCAGCGAGCGAACTCTATGATGATCGTGCCACCGAGCTGGGGACTCACGCCTGAGCGCTACGCCGCCAAGACGGTGGCGATTACAGAAACTTTTTGGACTGCCTGATCGATGCTCTGTTACGGTTTGGGGAAACCGGAAATGCCACAGTGAACAGCCTCAACATCGTGTGAGTACTCCAGCATGAAACGAGAACTCCGATGGACTACAGTTGACAGCAGAGAACTACGCGCGCGTGCGCCACCCCTTGTCTCTTGCAACTTTGGACAGTGGAGCGGTGCGTTGGGAGACAGCCAGCCTCATGAACCTTAAAAGGAGGAACACCATATGGCGTCGGGACAACAAACAGTGGAATTTTCGCTCAAGGTAACAACACTGACGTTCACTCCTGGTCCCGCAGGGAGTGTGCTCGTGCAAGCGAATTGGGAAGGAACCGCAACGGGCTTGGGAGCAACCCTGGGCACGGCGACCTTCGTTCCTGCGGGCATGAAGAGTGGAACGTATAGTTGGTGTGGAGTGTCATACTTAGACAACGGTGACAGCATGACGGATAATGCACAGGGGATCATTGAGAGTAGTGGCCGTCACAAGTGGCGTACCCAAGGGATCGACCATCTCTCCGATGGACGCGTGATGCGTGTTGAGGGTGAGATCGACTTGGCCGCGCGCTTATGGACGGGGAAGCTCATCGAGAAGAGTTAATCAGTACATCACATAAAATGAGATGAAACGGCAGTGGGGTCATTATGAGCAAGGCGAAGCAATCTCCAGGGGAAAAATGGGGATGACGAGATTGTTTCGCCGGGGAGGCTATCCTGAGCCTGTCGAAGGGGGTCCTCATGGCTCATGGACAGTCCTTGTTGAAATCATAATTCTTGTGAGGAGGACATCATGAAAATTGGTATCTTCGCCATGCTGTCAGAAAAAACCATCGACCCGGTCTCTGCCGCACGAAGATGCGAGGAGTTGGGGTTCGAGTCGTTTTGGGTCCCAGAGCACGCCATCATCCCAGTGCATATGAAAGTCCCATATCCCGCACTGGATGGTAAAATCCCCGATCCCTACACGCGCTTTCCCGACCCGTTTGTATTGTTGGGGATGGCGGCAGCAGTGACGAAAACCCTCAAGCTCGGGACGGCGATTTGTCTTGTCCCCGAACGCCACCCCTTGGCGTTGGCCAAAGAAGTAGCAACACTAGACTACTTTTCCGGCGGGCGTGTGATGTTTGGGGTTGGCGCAGGCTGGCAAGCAGACGAGTCCGAAATCATGGGTGTAGACTTTCGTCAACGCTGGCCTATCACTCGTGACTATCTGCGCGCCATGAAGGAACTGTGGACGAAGCCAGAGGCCAGCTATGAGGGCAAATTCATCAAATTTCCTCCGGTGATCGCGAACCCTAAACCTGTGCAGAAACCCCATCCGCCGATCTTCATTGGAGCAGGAGGGCTGAACTGGAAATGCGAACGTGCCGTCAAAGATACCGTGGCGCTCGGCAACGGCTGGATGCC
>JAYVFX010000292.1:0-7084 GCA_043772795.1 Deltaproteobacteria bacterium | reverse complement strand
TCTTCCCTGCGTATGGAGCCCCAAAGGCCACACGTCGTTTCCCTTGGCCTTTGTTGATGAAGACAGTCATGAATAACGATTCTCCAGTGAGCAATCGTTTTCCCGCTCCTAACAGCGATCCTAGAAATCCTGAACTCTGCGGTCTTCCATCGCCGAAGATCGTTTCCTTCGCGACGCCATCATCCATGTACATCATGCCGCCAGCTTCAGCGACAACCGCTTCTTCTGGATCGAGTTCAATCTCAACAAACTGCATATCGTCGCCAAAGATCTTGTAGTCGATTTCGTGCATCTGTTGCGCCATGTCAGCATCTCCTGTCCATATCTTCCCGCATCTGCAGTTGACTTTGCAAGTTTGCGAGAAAGGAAGACAAAGAACAACGGCCCTGCCAGGTTTCCCCAGCAGGGCCGTGTGAAGACAGAACAGGAAAACGTGCTGCGTGACTCGTGGATGCAAATTCCGCAGCTTACGTTTTACGCTTCACGTTTCACGTTCTTACATCATGCCGCCCATACCGCCCATGCCGCCCGGAGGCATCGAAGGCATACCACCACCAGCACCCTTCTCGTCCGGCTTATCGGAGACTGTAGCTTCGGTCGTTAGCAGGAGGCCAGCAACCGACGCCGCATTCTGCAGTGCAGTGCGCACCACTTTGGTCGGGTCGATGATTCCAGCTTTGATGAGATCTTCGAACTCGCCTGCTGCTGCGTTGAAACCGAATGCGCCTTTGTTGCTGCGCACGCGATCAAGCACGATCGAACCTTCTTCGCCTGCATTCGTTGCAATCCAGCGTAGCGGCTCCTGCAGTGCCTTACGAACGATATTAATACCCACGGTCTCTTCTTCGTTCGCCTCAACCTTATTGAGTGCGTTCGAGGCACGAATTAGCGCTACACCACCGCCAGGGACGATCCCTTCTTCGACTGCGGCGCGGGTCGCATGCAGCGCATCTTCCACGCGCGCTTTCTTTTCCTTCATTTCGATTTCGGTCGCGGCACCAACCTTGATCACCGCTACGCCACCAATCATCTTCGCCAAACGCTCTTGCAGCTTTTCACGGTCGTAGTCTGAAGTCGTCTCATCAATCTGCGCGCGGACCTGTTTAATCCGACCTTCGATGTCCGCTTTCTTGCCAGCGCCGTCAACGAGGGTCGTATTATCCTTGTCCACCACGACGCGCTTCGCTCGTCCCATATCACTCAGAGTGAGATTTTCCAGCTTCACACCAAGCTCTTCGGCAATCACACGACCGCCGGTGAGGATGGCGATGTCTTCCAACATCGCTTTACGGCGATCACCGAAACCGGGGGCTTTCACCGCCACGCACTGGAGCGTACCACGAATCTTGTTCACTACGAGTGTTGCCAGCGCTTCACCTTCGATATCCTCAGCAAGGATAATGAGCGGGCGACCGCTCTTCGCCACTTGCTCAAGCACCGGGAGCAGGTCCTTCATGCCAGAAATCTTCTTCTCGTTGATGAGCAGATAGGCATCTTCGTACACGCACTCCATGCGCTCAGGGTCGGTCACGAAGTACGGGGAGAGATACCCACGGTCGAACTGCATACCTTCAACGACCTCAAGGGTGGTTTCCAACCCTTTGGCCTCTTCAACCGTAATCACGCCTTCTTTTCCAACTTTGTTCATCGCTTCAGCAATGATCTCACCAATGGTGGAGTCGTTGTTCGCGGAAATCGTCCCGACTTGGGCGATTTCTTTTTGATCGCGGGTCGGCTTCGACAAACTTTTGAGCTCGCCGATGATCGCGCCAACGGCCTTATCGATTCCACGCTTGATGCTCATCGGGTCATGGCCTGCGGCTACCATCTTCACGCCTTCTGCATAGATCGCGCGGGCTAACACAGTCGCGGTAGTTGTCCCGTCACCAGCGATGTCGGAAGTCTTACTCGCAACTTCCTTCACCATCTGTGCGCCCATGTTCTCAAGCTTATCTTCGAGTTCGATTTCCTTAGCGACCGTCACGCCGTCTTTGGTGACGATCGGCGCGCCAAAAGACTTCTCGATCACCACGTTGCGGCCCTTGGGGCCGAGGGTAACGGTTACAGCGTCAGCAAGAATGTTGACACCCCTTAGAATTCTGTCTCTTGCATCTTGTCCAAATTTGACATTTTTTGCACCCATAATGTTTCCTCCTCGCGTGTCTGCGACGCTTATTCGATCACTCCGAGGATGTCATCCTCGCGCATGATCAGGTGTTCTTCGCCGTCAATCTTGACCTCGGTTCCAGAGTATTTGCCAAACAACACCTTATCGCCAGCTTTCACATCAAGGGGAGTCACTTTCCCGTCCTCATTGACCTTCCCTTTACCAACCGCGGTGACTTTGCCTTCCTGCGGCTTCTCCTTAGCAGTGTCAGGGATGATGATCCCGCCTTTGGTCTTTTCTTCCTCTGCGATCCGTTTAACGATAATTCGATCCTGTAGGGGTCGAATCTTCATATTTCGTCTCCTTTCTCCTCACTATAATTCTAGGGTGTTATGTTTTTGACCGTCCCTGGGAGGTCCCATTCAAGGGATTCCCGCATGTGGACGACCGCAAACTAGTTAATCACTTCCGCCAGGTTGTCAAGGGAACTATATCTAAATTTTGTGTTTTCTGGCCTCTTCTTCGAAGTACCGACGGTAGAGCACCTCCCACTCGGTGCTCCCAGGCACGACACGGCGGGAAAGAGAGGCGATCTTACGGCGAACAATCTCTTCGATTTTATCCCCTCGTTGAAAATGTTCTGACAATAGGCGTTTAGCCTCAACGAGGGCCGCCCGTTCGCTCACCACCTCACCCCCGGGAGCAAGAGCGCGTAACACCAATCGGGAGAGGGCGGCAATGCGATTGTCAGACAAGCGAATCATAGCGAAAAGCGCCGTTCTTCTGCGAGACGTTGCTTAATCCCCTGCACGACACGATGGCGGTCCATCCCAAGAGGGGCTTTGCGCAGATGCTCCTCAGCAAGCCGCTCGGCCTCTTGTTCAATCTCCTCTTCCTGGCGAAAATTGTCGATCAGCGCGGCAACTACCTTAGTGACGGCGGCGGCCCGTTTTTCCTGCGGCAGGCGTACCAGATTCTTCTCGCAGAGGCTCGCGATCAATAATTCCGCCACGTGCCGGCAAGAGGCGTCTGAGTGCTTCATGTGGCGCCACCATACCTGGCCTGGGTTTGTCTTGGCAACCCCGCCTTGACAGGAAGAAACTGGTCTGCAATGGAAACTGCTGTAGCCGTGCGCACAAAACACACCCCGGAGAACCTCGCTCCCCTCCCTACCCAATTCCCTTCTGACTATTGGGAGCATATCCTCGGCAGTTTAGAAGAAGGCGTGGTTGTCCTTGACCAGGAACACCACCTCGCGTTCGTGAATCCAGCAGCCGAGCAGCTCACCGGCCTCTCAGCTACCCACGTTCGCCATCGTCCCTATACAGAAGTCTTCGCCAGCAACCCGTGGATTGTCACGATCATTAAACACATGCTCGCCTCCGGTCAGAGTTCGACCGCTGGAGAAGGGGATTTGCAGAACCGCTTCCTCCGCGCAACCCCTGTCCGCCTCACTTGCTCTCCCATCCTCACAAACGAAGGCGCACGGCTCGGGGTGGTTGCTATCCTATACAACCTCTCACATCAAAAGGATCTCGCTCAGGAAGAACAGCAGACTACGCGCCTCGCCCAGCTCAGTGTCATTGCTGCTGGGTTGGCGCATGAGATTCGCAACCCGCTGGCAGGTATTCGTGGAGCAACTCAACTTTTGCAAGGGCGCATCAAAGCCGATGCTTCAGCTTTCGAATATACAACCGTCATGCTCCGTGAGATCGATCGCCTCAGCGGTCTTCTAGAACAGTTGCTGCAATTATCTCCACATGCGCGCTTCACACCGCAACTGATGAATGTACACAAGGTGCTGACTGATGTGCTCTTGCTCGAACGCGGAACTACACCCAAAGGAGTGAAAATCATTACCCAGTTCGATCCGAGCTTGCCGGATGTGGAGGGAGACGAGACGCAACTGGCACAGGTCTTCAGAAACATTATTAAGAATGGAGTGCAAGCATTACAGGGGATTCGTGGTGGCATATTAACCGTGACGACCCGTATCGCGACCGATTTCCACATTTTGCGTTCAGTTCTTGCTCGTGTTCCCGGCCTTGATCCCGCTCTCTCTGTTCCGGTGGAGAGCGCCCGTCGCCAGCGCAGAGCGCTGGCTCTACTTGACAACTCGGGTGCTCAGCAATCCGTCCGCATGGCACGTTTTCTTTCGGTTGATGTCAACGATAATGGCCCAGGTATTGCCCCTGAACACCTTGGACAGCTCTTTACTCCGTTTTTTACGACTAAAAGTGGAGGCACTGGCCTTGGCCTCGCCATCAGTCAACGCATTGTCGTGCAACACGGCGGACTCATTCGTGTTGAAAGCGAAGCCGGTCAAGGCACGACCTTTCATATTTATCTTCCCGTTTCCTCCTAACAGGAACCTATGACACCCCTTACTATTCTCATTGCCGACGATGAAGACCTCATCCGCCGTGTTCTTGCCGATGCTCTCAGTGCAGACGGCTACATGGTCGAAACCGTTAGCTCCGGAAAACTCGCCTGGGAGCGCTTACAAAAACAACCGTTTGCCCTTGCCTTCGTCGATATTCGCATGCCTGAGCTGAACGGACTGGATTTGCTCGCTCGCGTCCAGGACGCGAAATTACCCACGCCGATTATCATCATGACCGGGCAAACCACGCTCACCAACGCTGTCGAAGCAATGAAACGGGGTGCGTTCGATTACTTACCGAAGCCGTTCGATCTGGAGGAGGTGAAAGCGCTCGCGGCACGCGCGCGTGAGTCGCAACGTCTGGATGAAGACGAAGAAAATGCTCCCCCTGTTCTCGCCACGCCAGGGAAAAGTGAGCAGATCATTGGTCACAGTGCGGCAATGCAGGAAATCTATAAAGTCATCGGTCGCGTAGTGAAGAACGACGCGACCATCCTCATTCAGGGTGAAAGTGGCACTGGAAAAGAACTCGTTGCGAAAGTCATTCACCATTACTCCACTCGCTGGCGCGCACCGTTTGTGGGGATCAATTGCTCAGCCATCCCGATGGACCTTTTAGAAAGTGAGTTCTTTGGGCACGAACGCGGCGCGTTCACTGGCGCGATCGAGAAACGCATTGGTAAGTTTGAGCAAGCAGCGGGCGGGACACTGTTCCTTGATGAAATCGGTGACATGCCACTCGTGCTGCAAGCAAAATTGTTGCGTGTCATCCAAGAGCGAGAGTTTACCCGTATCGGTGGACGCGACGCGCTCAAAGCTGACGTACGGATTATTGCTGCTACCAATAAGGATCTCGCGACCGCCGTCCGCGAGCAACTGTTCCGCGAAGACCTCTATTTTCGACTGTGCGTCGTACCCGTCACCTTACCTCCCTTGCGACAACGCGGCGAGGATATTCCTGAATTGACGGCGTATTTTCTGGATAAGATCAATCGATCGATGGGAACGTCGGTAACCGGCATCTCGCCCGAAGCACACTCGCTACTCCTGCAACATCCCTGGCCGGGCAATATCCGCGAGTTAGAGAATGTTTTACTGCGAGCCGCAGTCCTTGCCCCAGGGCGTATGCTCACACTCTCAGACTTGTCCCTACCACAGGGAGAGACTCCTCTTCCGCAAGACTTGACTGAACTGTCGCTCGAAGAGGTTATCCGTCGAAAACTGCAACCGTATTTCCAACAATCTGCTGGTGTCGCACCGACGGACTTATATGCGTCGATCATCGCGCAAGTTGAAAAGCCGCTCATTGAACTGACCTTGGAATACACGAGCGGCAACCAGTTGAAAGCCGCCGATGTCCTCGGTATTAACCGCAATACGTTACGCAAGAAAATCACCGACCTGAAGATTGCAGTGAAGAAGCCGGGGACCGGGAACTAAGGGCTAGGGGCTAGTAAAAAGAGGAAAGCCTTGTCTATGAGTACGCACAACCAATCCCCAATCCCCAATCCCCAATCCCCGTTCTCGTTCCCCAGTCCACTCTACACCATCGCCGACACACTCGGTCGGTCGGAGTTATCGTTCGTCGAGATCGCCGAAAAACTCTGTGTTGGTGGCGCGAAGATACTGCAACTCCGTGCGAAAGATCTTCCCGCGCGCGATTTCCTCGACACTGCACACAAAGTGAGAAATATCTGTCATCGTGCGGGCTGCCTGTTTATCGTGAATGATCGAGCAGATATTGCGCTTGCCGTCGATGCCGACGGGGTTCATGTCGGTCAAGAGGACCTGCCACTTGAAGCCGCACGCAAAGTGCTCGGCCCCAATAAGATCATCGGCGTCTCTACCCATGACCTACAACAAGCGGAAACTGCCGAACGCGACGGGGCAGACTATATCGGATTCGGTCCGATGTATGGCACCACCACCAAAGCCACCGGCTACACTGCACGTGGACTTGACCAACTTCGTAAAATCCGTGCGGTGGTACGTTTGCCGATCGTGGCGATTGGCGGGATCACGACCGAACGCACCTCCGCCACCCTCACTGCTGGTGCTGATGCGGTCGCGATGATCAGCGACCTCGTTCTTGCTACAGATGTTGCCGCAAAGGTACGAGAGACCTTAGCGCAGATTACGGTACGCTAAGCGTACGTAAGGTAACGTCCACTCTCCTTCACTATCTCTTCGTACGCACGCCTCGAGGACGGAGTGAACCTCTGCCTTGTTAAGGCTCCCAACATATTGCCGATCTACGAACGTAGGATTCACCTGCACCGAGCCCAGTGGTCTTGGTCAACTGGGTTCACAATGAAGAAAGGGAAAGCTACGCGTATGATCACGATACAACCATTTCAACCGCATCAACAGAAAGCCGCCAAAGACGTGCTTCTTTCCGTCTGCCAAGAGCTGTGGGGAGTCCCAGCCGATGTCGTTGTTCAGTATGACCCACTTACTGATCTGGACGATATCCAAAGCTACTATCTCGACAATAACGGCATGTTCCTTGTTTTAGTCGACGACGGGCGTGTCGTCGGAACGGGCGGAATGCGACACTGGCAGGATCGTATGTGCGAACTGAAACGGCTGTGGTA
>JAYVFX010000291.1:0-3494 GCA_043772795.1 Deltaproteobacteria bacterium | reverse complement strand
GCCGCTTCGGTCGGTTCCCGTCAAGGGCAGGTGAGCGAGACGAGAGAGAGGAAGCCGAGTCGAATGGGATAGCGCCGTTCCAGTCCCATCCGGCGCAACGCTTGTGCGGTGTATTTGCGTCCCAGGCGGGCCAGGAACTTCTGACGATCGGGATTGAACGTGGAGACATCCCCGTGCTGGAGACCGTTCCAAACCGGGGGCTACGCCGCTGCATCCAGCAGCACGGGTTCTGAGCCGTCCTCCATGTCGGGATACCAGCGGGAGAACCACTGGCGTAAGTCACCGTTTGACACCTACGTACGCACTTGCAAGAGCAAAGGTACACCGCGTTCGCTCCATCACCGCTGTTGCTTTTTTACCATGTGCTTGCTCACCACCTGATTGACCACCGCCTCGACACAGGCAGGTGAAACCGAGATCCGTGTAAAGTAGGCCACAGGTCGCTGACCGAAAACTGAGGTTCTGGTCAGGCTAATTGGGGCCAAAAAAGACGAGGGTTTTCGCGGGTCCCTGTGCTGCAAGCCGAGAAGGGGTTGTGGCCACGAGGACAAGGGTCATTTTTTCTTCCACTATTCGTCAAATTCAGGGCTTCTGAATCCATGGCCCATGTCACAGGTATCTCGACACGACCCGTAATTCACTCACTGTTCGGATTATATCTGATACCTTTGCTTATGTGAAGTTTTAAAGCGACTAGTGGCAGCGCCTGTTCCACGGGAAGAAAAGATAGCGCTTTTTCTGGCGCATGCTACGAAGCTCAAGGGCACTCCACGTCGTGTGTCGGAAAAAGCATGCGCTTACGCTGCCTCACTAGGTGTTCTCTTTTGGGGGGTAGGTACAGATTGTACGGCAAAGCTCACTTCTTGATACGGCTCCCCCCGACGATGTGGTCGAATGTGGATCGTCACTGTCTGCTCTAAGCGGCGGAGAAAATTGAACAAGGTATCGGTGGTGAAGTGGTTGAATTGTCCGTTGAGGAGAGGGGAGACCTCAAGCTGTGCAATGTTGAGGATGCAGGCCATGCTCCGTGGCGTGCGCGTCCGACTTTTCAACAGCCTGGACAAGTAAAAGCCGATTTGCGCTCGGGTGAAGAGTTCGTCGGCATCTGCGAGCCCCAGGTCTGCGAACACATTGCCAGAGCTTCGTTCACACTCGATGATCTCGGTCTTGGTCATCCTGGGCATGTCTTGCTGGCTCCTGAGCTTTCAGCTTACCGGTGAGAAAGTCGATCGCCACTTCTACGTCATCTTTCTCCAGCAATCGTGCGATCGTTTGCGATTTCACATCCTCCGCTATGGTGAGAATCTCTTCGATGGCGCTCCGCAAGCGCACCAGCTGCGTGCCGAGCCGTTCCACCTCCCCACGTTGAGCTTCTGTCAGTGTCGTTTGCCGCCATCGTCGCAGTTGCTCTTCATACATGCTGAGATCATCCCGCTGCTCGGTATAGAGCGCATCATTCGCGCCACGATCGCATCATCCAACACATACGGGCGGTCGCGTACCGACCGCATATTGATGTGCTGTTCCTCTGCCGACTCGACCATGCCATCAATCGCTTGCGCGACGACTGGAACCATCGCTATCGGTTGCCGACGGGGAGTAGGTTTCTGCGCCACGTCAATCCTCCACGCCAGTTACGGTACACCCACTATGTACACTGCTCGTACGAATCCGTACATAAATACGAGTATAGTCAGAATGGATAAGTTCATCTCCCAAAAACTAATATCAGCTTAAATACAAAAGAGAAAAAGGGGAGAGGAAGTAGGAAAGTGGGGAAAATTGTTTATGAGTATAGTCTTGAAGATTATTTAGTGGTCACTAATTTTTTCCCTCCTGATTTTTCAAGAGGTTAGGGGGCTTGAGATGGAGCAAGCGGCGGAATTTGTGGGCGCGGGTGGTCAGGCGACCGAGCTGGATGCGGCGGACCGTCGCGGCATTGTGGGCCATGACCGCCATCGAGAATTGCACGCGTGCCCCGTGCCAGCCTTGGTAGCGCAGCTCTCCTGCCCCCCGACTCAGCAGACTGGCAATGATACTTTCCCCCACCGGGCGACGGTAGCCCGCCGCGTAGGCCAGCTGGACCTGACGTGGGGGGCGTTTGCGGTGCAAGCCTGCGGTGGTGAGCACCGCGGGGATCTCCGCAGGGCTCGGCGTGGGCGCGAGCGGCTCGACCGTGCGCGGGATACCCACGGGGAGGAGGCGACGGGCGTGGAGGGTGTCGCGCAGCTTCGCCTCGTTCAAGGCGAGATCGCCCGCCAGCGAGTGGAGGGCTGGGAGGGGGCGCCTGGTGACATGGGTCAAGGCGGTCTGGACCTTAGCGACCAAGGGCAGCACGTAACTGGCATCACTGGGATTGCCTACGGGCAGCTGCCCGGCGCACACGAAGCCCGTGGCGGGCGCCGCGATAATCCCCGGGTTGCGCCCAAACTGGGTGGGGCAGTTGCTCTTGCCTTTGCCGATCGGGGCAAGGGGGGGATCGGAGGCAGTGACGATTTTACCGCGGGTCAGGGGCTTGCCGTGGGTGAGGCGCCGCGATGGGGGGACGATCTGCTGATGGGTGGCCAGGGCGCCGGTCAGGGTGGTGTCCCAGCGCGTGCGCTGGTCCTGGGTCAGCGCGGCGGCACTCGGGACCTGCGCCTGGGCGGTGTGCGCCAGCCCCACCACGGAAGCTCCCGTCGTCAGCAGGTGTGTTTCGGTCTGCCGCACCAAATTGACAAAGACTTTCCCTGGGCCCCGGCACTGGCGGCCAAAGCCGCGCATCAGCTTGGCGAGGTCGTGGTGGAGTTGCTGCGCCTGTGCCTTCAGGGTTGTCCCCGGCGCGGCCCCCTGGTCGGTGATCTGTGCAATGACCTGGAGGACTTTTTTTTCGCCTTGTCCAAGGTCGCCGCATCATTGACCCGTTGGCTTCCCTGCTCGCTGGGAAAGGTATCCACCCCCAAGTGCGCCGGGCTGACCACGCCTTGCTCCATGGCGGCCGCGGCCTGTAACGCCAGCAATTCCTCCAGCCAGGGGTCCTCCAGCCGACTGCGGAACTGGGTCAAGAGCGCGGGTAACACAAAGTGTGCTTGGGCGCGGTGCCCCGGTACCTGCGTGATGCCGCAGGCATACCTGACCGCCAAGTCGGTGCGTAGTGGGTTACAGATCTGTTCATCCGCACAGTGCCGTTCCGGCTTGAGTAATTCCCAGGCTAATAAGACCCGCGTCGCCACGGGGGCGCGGCCCCGCGCCGTCGGGGTGGGAAACCGCGGGGTGAAGTTCCGCTCCACTGCAGCGACCAACGCCGTCCACGGCAACGTGTCTGCCCACTGCCGCAGTGGATGCGTCTCCGGGACAAAGTCGGTGACGACGAGGGGACGCCCCGATCCAGTTAACCAATGTTGGAGGTGGCGCAATAGCCGCATACTCGCCTCTCCTTCCCTTGAGGGAGGACTAAGGATGAGACGAGCTTCCCCTCTTGGCAACCCCTGGAAAGAGATCCGAATAAATTAGTA
>JAYVFX010000290.1:0-8572 GCA_043772795.1 Deltaproteobacteria bacterium | reverse complement strand
CCTGGCATCTTTTGAGCGGTCTGATCATCGTAGGCCAAATATCCCTTAAGGGTGACATCTCCGTCGCGGTACTCAAGCGTTTCTGTCTTCATACTGCTCCTCCTTATAGGTAGATACACAATAACGTTCTGTGTTCTTTTGGCAGCCTGAGTTTCGCAAGTCAACTGCTCTCCATACTGGCGGTCTCCGCTTGCCCAAGCATCTGAACTCCTGTAGTAGGCAGCGCATATGGGGGAATGCGCTATGGCGATTAAAACTGCTGCCTATATTGGGATTGCACGCTCTAAAACGTTGACTGAGGAACCAGCCAAGGGCCACAACCGTTGGCATCCTGACATTCCGCCGGTAGTGAAAGTTGACCCTGGGCAAGTAGTAGGCATCGAAACTCGCGATGCGTTTGATGGACAGGTCAATCCGAATTCCTCTGCGGCTGATCTGTTGAAGACGAGCCTTGGTGTCGTTCATCCACTGACAGGCCCGGTCTACATCAACGGGGCGGAGCCAGGTGATCTGCTGGAAGTGTCAATTGTTGACGTCGAACCACAGCCGTTCGGCTTTACCGTGCAAGTGCCGGGCTTTGGTTTCCTGCGCGATGTGTTTACAGAACCGCATATCGTGTGCTGGACCATTGCCAATGGCTTTGCAACATCACCTGATCTTCCTGGTGTACGTATTCCCGGCGCACCGTTTATGGGCGTCATTGGCGTTGCGCCCTCGCACGAACTGTTAGAGAGGACCAATCGACGAGAGACCGACCTGTCGAAGCGTGGTGGAGTGGTGTTGCTGCCTGACGCTGCCGGTGCGATCCCTGCGGACCCCAAGATTGCCCAGAACGCGATACGCACGATTGCACCGCATGAAACTGGGGGCAACGTGGACATCAAGCAACTGACCAAAGGTACGACCTTGCGCATTCCCGTCTATGTTCCAGGTGCACTGTTCTCAGTTGGTGATGCGCACTTTGCTCAAGGAGATGGAGAGAGTTGCGGGACCGCCGTCGAGATGAGTGCGACCTTCTATGGCTCATTCAACCTCATTAAAGGCGCGGCAAAGAAGTACAACATCCAAGACGTGCAATTCTATTGCAACGACTATTTCACCTCGCCCGAGATGGCAGTTCCACGTCGCTTCTTTGCCACGACTGGCCAGTCCTGCACACGAGAAGGCGTCGCACATTCAGAAGACGCAACCTTAGCCGCACGTAATGCGCTGCTCAACATGATTGACTACTTAGTGAACGAGCGAGGCTTCACCCGTCAGCAAGCCTACGCCATCACGAGTGTAGCGGTGGATTTGAAAGTGAGCGAGTTGGTCGACGTCCCGAATTTTGTGGTGTCTGCGTTCTTGCCGCTCGATATTTTTGTGTGATTGACGGGAGAGGAACGATGACATGAGTACCTTTGTGTTGATTCACGGCGGCTGTCATGGCGCGTGGTGTTGGTACAAAGTGGTGCCTGCACTGGAAAAGCACGGTCACACGGTGATTGCTCCAGACTTGCCCAGCCATGGTAGAGACAAGACTCCGGTGTCCGCTGTGACCTTACAAGCCTATGTCGATACGGTTTGCAACATTATCGATGCTCAGCGTGAACCGGTGGTGTTGGTGGGGCATAGCATGGGTGGAGGGATCATTACGCAGGTGGCTGAATACCGGCCAGACAAAATCAAGACACTGGTGTACTTAACCGCTCTGTTGCCAGCTAATGGAGAGTCCATGGGGCAAGTTTTGCGGCGTAACACCGAGTCCGTGTTAGCGTCCAATTTTATTGCAAATATAGACCAAAGCGCCTCGACGGTGCGTGATGAGGTCCTCGTCGACGGGTTTTATGGAGATTGTTCGGCTGAGGATGTGGCGTTAGCCAAGCTGTTACTGACACCACAGGCAACGGCTCCTTTGCGAGCGAAGCTGCAGACTAGTGCTGAACGCTTTGGACGGGTTCCTCGCGTAGCCATTGAGTGCCTTCGCGACCGTGCCCATCCGCTATCTTTCCAAAGGAGCGTGTACCCGACCTTTCCCTTCCAACGGGTGATGACAATGGACACCAGTCACTCCCCGTTTTTCTCAGCTCCTGACGAACTCGCGGCACATTTAGCGGCAACTGATGATTGTGTGTGAGCAATGGACAATGTCGATTGTTGCTCGTTCATTACCGTGGTACTGTACGTATCACTATGACAATTGCACACTCGAAACTGACTGCTCAGGGACAAATTTCGGTACCATCTGAAGTCCGGAAGAAGCTTGGGGTTGGCCCAGGCTCTGTACTGGAATGGGAGGAAGATGGCGATCGAGTCGTCGTCCGCCGAGTGGGGCGCTACACCTCAGAAGAGATACATAAAGCGTTGTTTTCGAAGCCACCGAAGTCTCGGACGGTTGAAGAGATGAAAGAGGGGGTGCGACGCTACATGAAGGAGCGGTATGCGCGCCGTTGATACCAACGTGTTGGTGCGCCTCGCGACACGGGACGACGCGAAGCAAGTGGCGGCTGCGGAGGATTTTGTTGCTAAAGGAGCCTGGGTGTCACATCTCGTGCTTGCTGAAACGATGTGGGTGTTGACCGCAGTGTACGACCGGAGTTCGGCAGAGATTGCAACCGCCGTTGAAATGTTCCTTAACCATCGCGATCTGACGGTACAAGATGCTGATGTGGTTTCTACTGCACTTGAGCATTTTCGCAGACGACCAACGCTCGGATTTTCGGATTGTTTGGTGCTGGAGATAGCTCGTAAGGCTGGTCATATGCCACTCGGAACGTTCGACCGCGAACTTGGCAAGCTTGATGGCACCCAGAAACTGTGATCGCTTGTACTCTCGAACAGTAGAAGAGGTCCTAAAATGAAGCCGAGTGATAAATATCACAAATGGGTCGAATGGAGTGAAGAAGATCAAGCCTATCTTGGAAAATGCCCAAACCTCATCACCGGCATTCACGGTGATGATCCCCTGCAGGTCTACGGCGATTTGTGCGAGGTGGTGGAAGACGTGATCCAGCATTTCGAATCTGAAGGTCGTCCGTTTCCTCCACCGAGGGTGCGCCCGATGCAGGAGGTCGCGTGAAGTCGCAGGGATAAAACACCAGAGGCGACCTGAGGAAATTGAAGAACATCTGTGGCCCATCGGGCTACCTTACTGGGTGGAGAATATTTTGTGAGTCAAAAGAGTCGCGTTGAACAACTGGATGATCTGTTAATTGAATTTGGTTTCCTTGTTGATCCGCTTAAGCGGTTAATTTTTGATGACGATGATCCAAAGCAGAAAATCCCTCATGTCCGTGCTCGATTTAACGCAGAGTTATGGCAGTTTGCAAGAAGAGCAAAAGAGGTTTGCCAGAACCAAGACATCTTCTACAGAGACGAGTGCAAGCAGGTCATTAGGGCAGTAGAGTTGTTTGGTCATTTACTAGAAGGGCGTGACGACCTCGAGAAATATCCAGGGGGCATGGAGGAGATAAAAGGCGCTTTTACCCATTACATGCAGAACGCGAGGGAAAAGATACGAGCGATACCCACTGATGATCCAGGTAAGATTCTTCCTGCAGAATCTCCTTTTCAGACCTACCTCCACCTCAGGGCAATATGTCACAGTGCGAGTCAGCGTCTGCAGATTTTTGATCCTTCTTTGGATGTCGAGCCCTTTCATCTCTACTTCGCGGATGTAATCGATAGCGTCAAAATTGCCGTCATTACGAGTTCAGTGATCATGGATGAGAACAATGGTGTCCGTAAGTGGAACACGAAGGATTATCGACGTCGAGATCGAATCGTCACGGTGTCTAAACTGTTCTCTTATGAACATCCAACGACATATCAGTTTCGAGTAACACAGCAGCAACATGACCGGCATATGCGCGTAGACGATCACATCTTTCATCTTGGAAATTCGTTCAACAGTGCTGCGAGAACGGCCCCGTATACGATCTCAAAACTTGATCCTATCCAATCAAATCACGCGTTTCTTGATGACGTTATCAACAAAGCTACTGAATGGTTTAATCCTAGCACTACCACACACAGAACGTCATGACTATCGATATTCCTCTGGTCGTTAAGCTGGACGACCTGACACGACAGCGAGGGTTACGAAGCTTTTCTTGGGCGAGTGATCTCACGGGCCATGGCAAATGCCTTGTCTTCAAACTGGTCAACTAACGCATCGAGTTCGCGATTTTCTTCAGAGGAGAGGGTTCCCTCATTGCCCTTGGCGAGCAGTTCCTCCATACGTTCACGCTGGCGGGCAGGCATGCGGAAAGTCGGGCGTAGCAGCCGCGCCTTCTCACGCGCCTTGTTGGGAGTTGGAGTACGTGCGATTTCTGCCAACAACTTCTGACGTTGCGGATTTGGTAACTGGACGATCGCATCACGTAACTGTTCGAGCGTCAGTTCCACAGTAGCCATTACAATTCCTCACCGGAAAGAAATTCCACCCATCCTAGTCGTAGGCAATCAGCAAAGACAAGACGGAGAATGTATAGTTCTGGGTCTTGAAAGACGCAATCATGTCGCCAGATACTGTTGGTGCCTTGTTCACGTATAAAACACCTACAGGCGTAAAAACTGTTTGCGACTTTCGCGTTGTTGCACTCGACCTCACACATCAGGTGAGTAGTGAAATAAGCAAGTGAGCGAAAATTCTGCGGTACAAAGAATCGTCATAATGCTTCTACATGGAAGGTAGCGGGATTCATAACGCCGCAAAATCTATCCTTAGGTGCTTAAGTTCCTACGATGTAGCCTCTCGACTGTTTCAACGTGTAGACCCACAGAAGGAGATCCCGCTATACGCTTCGGCCTACCGATAGGGGCATGTTTCTGCTAATGGTCACAAAAGGATACCGTAGAATAGTGGGATAGTAGTCGGGTGTTCCTTGGGCAGCGAGGACGACGTAACCGCACAGAGGGTAAAAGTTGTTCAAATTCAGGCTTTTGCGATACATAAAAACGCGAAAAAGACGAGAGAGTCATTCATTTTTGCAAAAACTGGGTACAGCCGCAAAAACTGAGTACAGTTCCACCTGAACAAATTCAAATAGTTACGTATCACGTCCCCCTCTGAGCGGTTACAGGACGACTTCTGACGGACCTGCCAACAAGGGCATGAAGTATGGGGTAAAAATGTGAGAGCTGTCTGGATAGATGAACATAAAGCGACGCGAGCTGGTAGATATGACCATCTCGCTCGTCACTGGCGGCAAGCACCGCGACGTTGGGGACATCCATTGCACAGCCTCTGCTCCTACTTCGCTATGTTTCCTCCGCACATCCCTCGTGTATTCATTGAATGGCTGACTACCCCTGGTGATGTGGTTTACGATCCCTTCTCCGGGCGTGGTACTGCGCCGCTGGAGGCATGTCGTCTTGGAAGAATCGGACTCGGCTCCGATGCCAACCCCTTAGCCTACGTTCTAACCGGTGCCAAGGTGGACCCGCCAACCACAAGTGACGCTTTGGCCCGCCTCGAAACACTTCGGAAGTCCATGCCGTTGCGTAGGCGCTGGGAGGTGCCAGCCGATATCGAGATGCTTTACGAGCAGAAAGTCCTTCGACAGCTTTGTTGGTTACGGTCACAACTCGACATCGAAGAGCGCGCCGACCGTTTCATTATGTCGGTGATTCTTGGGATGATGCATGCCAACTACAAGCCAGGCTCACCCGCTCGTGGTTTTTCGATTAGTATGCCAAACACGTTTTCGATGTCGCCAGCCTACGTGCGGCAATACATAGATGAGCAGCAGCTTCGCCCGCCTGACGTCGATGTGTTCGACATGGTCCACCGTAAGATAGAGCGAATGGCTGTCCCAGGCGCGAACGCGATGCGTGGTGCAGCATGGAAGGCCGACGCGCGGAAACCAGTGCGCTCTTTCGAGAAGCGCGCCCGCCTCGTCTTCACTTCGCCCCCGTACCTCAGTGTCATCAAGTACGGGAAGTACAACTGGATCCGGCTCTGGATGCTCGGTCACCAACCACGCGAAGTCGACAACGACCTCGTGGCGACGGGGTCGCTCCGTAGATACCTTGACTTTATGGACGAGGTTCTCGTTGGCATGCGTGGAGCCCTAGAGGCAAATGGCTATCTATGTCTGATGCTTGGTGACGTCTTGCACAAGACGACGGAGTCAACGCTCAACCTAGCGGAGACGGTCTGGAGAAATTGTGCGGAACCATCAGGCTGGCGGCGGCTTGGCATTGTTAATGACTACCTGCCTCAAGAACACAAAGTGAGTCGAATCTGGGGCCACGAGCGGAAGGGGCGTGCGACAAAAGTAGATCGCATCCTTATCCTCGCCCCCCCGAACTCCTACCACGCGCTACCGTTATCGCCCCGTGGTTTTCTTTGGAATTCTGCTAACACTTGGGCGAGCACCCAAATGGAGGAATCCTGATGTCGATCAACGAGAAGCTGCGAAGCATGGCCTCGGTCGATCTGTTCAAAGAAGCCGTAATCGTAGACACATTCGTCGGTCGGCCCTTCTACTTCGACTTCTCGAACATGAAAATTCTCTCGAATGATCACTGGAAGGAAAAGGTTGGCGGCATCGCCGCGGGGGCGTTTCTCGTCGCAGTGTATGACAACGCCGGCGACCGACCCGAAGTCATTCTCCTTCGGGTTCTGGGTCCCACGGCATTGCCGTCCGACTCCGATGTCGTCGCAGCGATGGTCGACCATTACAAAGAAAACGCTGGGATTGATGCGTCAGCGAACAAGCTTGACTCCTACACCCGCTACGAGTTTCAGTTTTCGGGTTTGGAGTGCCGTGTCTTGGGCTCGTTCTACCGAGACGAGGACGGGCGCACGCGGTTTGGCGCGGACGTTGACAACTTCTACGGGCCGAATAACTACTCGGTGTATCGTCCCTCCGGCCGGGTGCTTGAGTACATCGTAAACTTTCGTGATGGTGAGTCGATTCCCGGCGGACTCGGCGATCAGCGTATCGGACAGGTGCGCTACGCATCGAGTCGCCGCCATCCGTCGAGCGGTCCTGTTCCCGTGTACGTCTCCGCACTTGACTACCTTGGCAAGCGCACGGCGCTGTTTGGGATGACGCGCACTGGAAAATCGAACACTGTGAAGATGATCATCAAGGCCACCGCCGAGATCGGGCCATCGGGAGTGCAACTCGGTGGCAAGCCGGTAGAGCCCATCGGCCAGATCATCTTCGATGTGAACGGCGAGTACGCCAACGACAACCAGCAGGATCAGGGCACTGCTATCTATCAGCTCTACGCGAGCGACGTTACACGGTATAGCATCCTCCAGAAGGATGGCTTCAAAGTGATGAAGCTGAACTTCTTCAGGGATGTCGTCGAGGGATTCGAGATGATCCACTCGAATCTCCAGGACGACAAGACAGTCTACACGCAGGCATTCATGAACGTAAGTTGGGAGCCGCCTGCGCAGGGCGACTTCAGCGCGACAACGCGATATGACCGTCGAAAGGCCTGCTACCAAGCAATCCTCGCCGCAGCGGGATTCGTCTTACCGCCAGACTTCAAGGTACGGTTTGAGGGTGCGAAGGAGATCAACGATGCTGTCGGCTGCGATCCGAAGAACGAGATCAGCCCCAACCAAGCTGTCCAGTGGTTCACCTGGGTATGGGACAACTACGAGGCCGATCCTTTCTTCGCAGACTATAAACGGAAGAAGGACCGTGAATGGGCGGATGAGGACTTGAAGAGCCTTCTTCGGTTCCTTACGCGCAAAGCGAGGCCAGGCGGCCAGACCTTGGAGGCCGGGTTCAGGAAGTTGATTCCCTTGCGGGACCACCACACTGCAACGTTACAGAAGTCCTATGAGGAGGAGATCGTTGAACTCCTTCGGGCTGGAAAGATCGTCATTATCGACCTGTCCCAGGGAAACCCCGAGATCCAGCGAACCTATTCGGATCGCCTCTGCACCGCGATCTTCCGTGAAGCAATGGACCGCTTCATCAAGAACGAGCTGTCGAACTTCGTCCAGATGTACTTCGAAGAGGCTCACAACCTGTTCCCGAAAAAGAACGAGTCGGACCTCACCCTCATCTACAACCGAATCGCCAAGGAGGGGGCGAAGCTGAACCTTGGGCTGATATATGCCACACAGGAGGTCAGCTCCATCTCGGCGAATGTCTTGAAGAACACACAGAACTGGTTCGTTTCTCACCTGAACAACAACGATGAACTGCGCGAGGTCGCGAAATACTACGACTTCGAGGACTTTGTCGAGAGTCTGCGGCGCACAACCGACAAGGGATTCATTCGCATGAAGACGTACTCGAACGCCTTCATCGTCCCCGTTCAGATCGACCGATTCAGCGCTGTGAAGTTGTGAGGTGGCAATGGGGTACACATCCAAAGGTCGGAAGCCGATCGAGCGCGCGAGCAAGATCGGCCACGTTGAGATCATCAAGAACCCTGACGTTCAGGCTTATGTTGACCAGTGTCTCTTGCCCTCGGCGCCGGACTCCGAGTCGTTGGAGGGAATGCTCACCAACTTGACTAACGTGGACCTTACTGAAGTGTCGGCAGTCATCGCCATCGATGGTGGCTACACCGAGACCTTCGTGCGAGAGGAGTACCCGTCCGCCTGTATTGCTTT
>JAYVFX010000289.1:0-3393 GCA_043772795.1 Deltaproteobacteria bacterium | reverse complement strand
TGTGGCGTAGACGAAAAACCTACCCTTGTAAGCCCTAGCCCTCTCCCTGCCAAGGAGAGGGCAGCACGAGCGAAGCGAGTGCGGGTGAGGTGATTCACCCCTCCCGTCGCCGTCGACTCAGACGGTAGATAAATGCCAGTATCTCGGCCACTGCTTTATAGACTTCAGGCGGGATCTCTTGATTGAGGTCGAGCCGCGACAGAATTTGCAATAAATCTTTGTCCTCACGCACCGGAACGTTATGCTTGTGGGCGAGGGCTAAAATCTGCTCGGCAAGATACCCACGCCCTGTAGCCGTGACCTTGGGTGCGGTGTCCTTGCCAGGTTGGTAACGTAGAGCAACGGCTTGTTTAGATTGCGTTGGTGTTTTGTTGGCCATACTACGCTCTCACATCAAGAAGATGAATCGAGGCAGGCACGCCGCTTGCCAAAGCATCGAACTTTTTGCGTTTCTCCGAAGACAATTGGCCAAGAGGTTTGGCAATCAGTAGTACTTCGTCATATCCCAAGGCTTGCAAAGTTTCACGAAAAGCAGGGAGTTCCGTTTGCAGCAAAGTAACACTGTCCGGCTGATCCACGTAGAACGCGCCCCATAGTGATTTGCTGCCGATGCGTGCCTCGATCCTGGTTTGTCCCAGTCCTTCAAGGTCGAGTAAAAAGAGGATGTTGTACCTGGTACTTGATTCCTGTGTTCCACCTGCCGTTTCTTCCTTGTCCCTTTTTTCGTCTGCGTTGATCGCCACAAAAGCAGTTGTAATTCCTTGGTCAGTAAAGAGCGGAATCTGGAATTGATACGGCTCACCCTGGGCATGCGCAAGAAGATTGACGGCTTGTTGGCTCTCGATGTTCTCCAGATGATTGGTTAACGAAAAAAGTAACTCTTGGTGATTTATTTCGTGACGGAGAGAAGTTGCTGCCTGCTCTTCTGTCGCTAGCGTTGACAACTCAGGAGATGAGGCTGGGTGGCCTGTCGGTGTCTTACCCCAATCTTTGAGCGCTTGCAGCAGCAATCCCTTGACATCACTTTCAGCCACCTGACCAAGTTCAGGGGATCGGTGCGCGGCCTCACGCAGCAGCTTTGCCTCATATTGTAGGCCACCATCACGAATGAAAGCGGCGAGCTGCTCGGCATCGGGCGGTATGGTGTTTTGCAGGAGGGTCGTCAGCAGGTTATGTAGCTTGACCGTGCTCGCTGGGACTTCACCTGGAGCCGAGGACTCAATTAACGTGGCGAGTGCAGGCAAAAGCGTTTGCAGGGACTCACCAACAGGGAGGCGATGCGACACCGTACTCCGCAGCAAGCGGATTGCCTCGCTTTGCCAACTGTGTTCTGTGTTTGCTGACAGATGTAGAACGAGCTGAGGCTGCAGTTGTTCTACCGTGGCTTGGACGTGAGCCCCAATCGGCACTCCCGGTGCGACTTCTGCTTCAAGAACTGTTCCTTGTACACCAACGAGAGTGCGGCCATTGGGTAATTGCTCGATAATCTCAACACCGACTTCCTGCCCAAGAGCCAACGGCGGCAGTTGGACCTGAGCACGTGGGGAGCCAGGGGTCACTTCCAACAACAGTTGCGGAGCGACACTGATAACACGGGCCTGAAGTTCTGTTCCTGGTTTGAGTCCAAGGATCGCAGGCAGGGCTACTTGGGTACCTTGGAGATTGATGACAACTTGTGATCCATTGGTTGCGAGTACCGTTACGGTAAGGCGCTGTCCACGAAGCAGGTCGGGCAGTTGCCCTTCGACAGCCACAGCTTCGACAATCTCACTAACAAGTTGTGTTTGCAGTCCCGCTCCATCAGGATGAATCCCGTCGACTTTCATCATGCTTATTGTAGCGCATTTCCTTGCGTAAAGAGTAATCTGGGTAGGCCGGAATGAGTTGAGCGTTTCCGGCGCGGGCCTGGTGCAGTGTTCGACAAAAATCCCCCCGCGCTTATGCGCGGCCCCTCCTTCGACTGGGCTCAGGACAGGCTTTGCCAAAGGGGGCTCTTTGAAGTCCCCCCTCTTAGAAAAAGGGGGGTTAGGGGGGATTTCACAACGAGTGCTGTAGTGTACGAATGGCGTGTGGACTGCTTTAATTGGCGCTCGCCGTCTGACGCTTCGCCTCGTCTTCCGCGGTAGGGGCGGCAACCTTATACAGTTTCTGGCCGTTTCCCCACAGGATCTTGCGCCGAACTTCATCTGTGCAATCAGAGAGTCCGCTTTTAATCCGCTTGTGCACTTCCTCACCAAAAATTGAGGTTGGGTGGGGGAAGTCGGTTTCAAAGAGGATGTTATCCATCCCTACCTTATCGATCAGCCGACGCGGTGCGATCTGCTCGAACCAGTAGCATGCATACACATTGCGCGCGAAGTATTCTGACGGCAGCATGTCGAATTCCGGTCGTTCCTCTGACACGCGATTATCTTTGAACTGGTAATCCAACGCTTCGAGCACAAACGGGATCCAGCCGATCCCGCTTTCCACTGAGACGAACTTGATCTTGGGATGGCGCGCCAACACTCCCGACATAATAAGATCGTTCAACTGGACGCCGTTGCGCAGGAAAACGTTGACCGACAGCTCCGTAAACGTAGCCATGCGACCATAGGTCTTCATCTTCATTCCTTGCAAGCCGTCTTCCATATTGCCAGAGCCGATGTGGAAGCTGATCGGCTGGTCGAGTTCGACGGCGGCTTCCCACAATGGGTTCCAGTGCGAATCGCCCAAGAGTGGCTGCCCCAAGGAGTGCGGCTCACCGGTAAAGAGGATGCCGCGGTGTCCCATCGCCGCGCAGCGTCGCACTTCTTTGACGGATTCTTGCACATCCCAGAATGGGGTGGAGGTGATCGGCAGGAGGCGGCGAGAATCAGCCGATGCCCACTCGGTCTGCCAGTCGTTATAGGCTTGTACGCAGGCGATCATCAGTTCGGGGTCTTTCAATTTGAGGAACTGTTGACTACCGAAGCCGCCGACGTTGGGATACATGACCATCGCCCAGATGCCCATTTGATCCATATATTTGAGGCGTGCCTTGGCGTCGTAGGCACCGGGGTGCATCTCTTCATAGCTCTTCGGCCAATTCGTCATATCGCCGACACCAGCGGTTGCGGTCAGTCCTGGGTTGGCAATGCGATGATCGCCGAGGTACCACCACAGGCGTCCTTTCGCGTCGGTCCCAAGGTGTGGCACGAAATCGCGCATCCGTTCCGGGACTCGTTTGGTCCAGACATCTGGCGCTTCGGTTACATGGGTATCGACATCAATAATTGTATAGCCGCTCATAGCCTTTTCCTCCTTTGGCTGTTGTTCCGCTAACGTTTACTTGTGGTCTATGGCGCTGCTCAGGATCAGCAATCATCCCAAGCACTATAAAACGCATAGATCGGCTTACTAGAGAAGTCAATT
>JAYVFX010000288.1:0-7806 GCA_043772795.1 Deltaproteobacteria bacterium | reverse complement strand
GTTGCGGATGCGCTTGCCCGCCCGGCATCAGGAACTCTTACTCAATGTCTTGAAAATCGGGTTTCGTGTCGATCATTTACAGACGTACATGGTACGTGGGCCGTGGAAACCACCGAAGGGGACCGACCTGCTCGCGTTGTTCCCTGAGGCGCTATAAGGGAAAGGGTGAAAAGGGACAACGGCGAAAAGGGGAAATGGTTAAAAGGGGAAACGGATAAAGGGTAAGGGATATAAGGAGGAAGGACGATGCCAATCCTCAACGGGACTGATCTCGGATTATTACCGACCATGGGTGTTGGCTCCTATGCCTCGCCCACCTGGCTGACGGCGACGCGGCGGGTTCTGCGAGCAGGAGATGCTGGCCCAGCAGATATGGAAGAAGCCGTCCAAGATGCCATTAAAATCGCAGTATGGGACCAAGAAGAAGCCGGGATAGATATTCTCACCGACGGTGAAATTCGACGGCAGCGCTTTCTGTGGAATGTGGTGGAAAAACTCTCCGGCCTCAAACTCATCCCCGCCCAGCGCAAACTTGGCGTGATGAGCTACGACAGTGCCCCGCGATTTGAGACCGTGGAACGAGTGACTGCACCGAATGGCTTTGGCCTGGTCGGGGAGTATCAGTATGTGCGTACGCTGACGGATAAACCGTTGAAGATCTGTTGCCCTGGTCCACTGACGATCGCGTTACCCATTACCCCAAAAGGTGGCTATACAGGCGGTGACTATTTGCCAATGCTCTATGACCTTGCCGAACTGGTCAACAAGGAGTTACGGCAACTTGTTGCCGCCGGGGCGACGTTTATTCAGATAGATGAGCCCTCTGCGGCTGGCCGTACGCCTGTATTGCCGGTGAGTGAAATCGTGAAACTCTTTAACAAAACAGTTGAAGGAGTCCAGGCAAAGATTGCCCTTCACATCTGCTTTGGCAATAACCAAGGTCGCCCGGCCATGAAACGAACATACAAACCTCTGTTCCCCGGTATTCTTGAGGTGAAAGCCGACCAGTTCGCTTTGGAGTATGCCAACCGCGAGATGGCTGAGTTGGAACTCTGGAGCCAGTATGCAGGCGAACGGGAGTTAGCTGCTGGCGTAGTCGATGTGAAATCAATGTATCTAGAGACCCCCGAAGATGTTGCCGAGCGGATTCGTGTCGTGCTGAAGCATGTCAAACCGGAGAAACTCTATTTGACGTGCGATTGCGGCTTTTCCGCCTCTTCCCGTGGACTCGCACGAGCCAAGCTCAACGCGCTGGTTGCGGGTGCGACGCTGGTGCGAAAAGAGCTGTCAGGACAAGGCTAGGTCGAACCACAAAAGATTCGTACCCTCATAATTGGCAATGACTGCTCTGGAAGTGTATCCTAGAGCAGGCCTCATTCAGCGGGGGTGAAGAACACATGTCGCAGCAACAGAAAGTGACGGGACTCCAATCTGAGTTGCCGTCAATGGGATCGTCTGGCGTTTGGTATCGCCAGCGTATGGAAATACGTTTCTGTTTCTTATTTGCGATCTTTTTTGCGTTTCTCTATTGGTTGCTGATCGCAGATCACGGCGCGGACGCATCTTGGACGATCGAAGACCGTGTGACCCGCAGCGTTGTCTGGGTAAGCGGTCAAGTATTGGCACTCTTTGGTATCGCTGCTCAGACTGAAGGGATGGTGCTACCATTTCCGCCAGTCTGCTCCAGCGCAAGGGAGTCCGTTCCCGGTCTCTTCGGTCGGACGGAACGATCCCTGTCCGTGCGGGAGTGGACGGAAATATAAGCGCTGTTGCGGGGCCAGCGCTGCGTTCCGTGCATAACGTCGGCCTCAGCAAAGAGCCTGTGTGATGTCGTGACAGCCGCTCTTTGCACTCAAGGAAGCGGAGACTCTTGCGCTGTCCGCCGATTTCCTCCAAAACTCATCGCCATGACATGGCAACCAGAAACCGAAGCAATTGAAGCGCGTCGGCAACAAGCCCTGCAGATGGGCGGGGCCGACAAAATCGCCAAGCAACATGCCCAAGGAAAACTCACTGCACGTGAACGTCTTGCCCGACTTCTTGATGAGAACTCGTTCACCGAATTAGGGATGCTGGCGACCCACCAAAGCCAACGCCCGGAAATGCAGGGCCTGTATACTGCCGCTGACGGGATCATCATCGGCTATGGTCGTATCGACGGACGTGACGTGATTATTGGAGCCGAAGACTTCACGGTCATAGGTGGATCGGTTGGGCAAACCGGCATCATTAAACGTGAGCGTGTCTTCGAGATTGCTCACCAGACGAAAGTTCCGGTGATCTGGCTAATCGACGGTTCTGGGGCGCGTGCGAATGAATGGGTCCGTGGTGGATGGGTTGGTGGCAAGCACTTCACGTTAATGTCTCAACTGTCTGGGATTGTGCCGCAAGTGGTTGCAGCGATGGGTCCGTGCGCTGGTGATCCAGCATTGATGGCGCCGTTGGCCGACTTTGTTGTGATGGTTAAAGGGACGAGCATGCTCGCTGCTGGTGGACCGCCCGTCGTTGAAGCTGCGATCGGTGAGAAAGTCACGAAAGAAGAGCTGGGCGGCTCCTCTATTCATTGCTACCTCAGTGGCGTAGCTGACAACGAAGCTGAAGACGATGAGGACTGTTTACGCATGATTCGTCGCTATCTCAGTTACTTTCCTACTAATGTATATCAATTGCCGCCACGGCTCACGCCGACTGACGATCCCGAACGTCGTGACGAAGCGTTGTTGTCCATCGTGCCGCGTAACCGCAAGCGACCATATGACATGCTGAAAGTTATTCGCTACTTGACGGATGCCGACTCACTATTTGAGATCAAACCTCATTACGGTCGATCGGCCGTCACCTGTCTGGCGCGGATGGATGGAGACGTCGTCGGTGTGGTTGCCAATCAGCCTCTACAATTAGCGGGCATTATTGACGGCGCCGCAGCAGACAAGATGACCCACTTCATCCAACTCTGTGATGCCTTTCATATTCCGCTCATCTTTTTGTCCGATGTTCCTGGTTTTATGACAGGAAGCGTGTCCGAACGCGAAGGTACGTTGCGTCGCGGCCTGCGCATTGCCTATGCGCTGTCGTTCGTGACTGTTCCGAAAATCTCAGTTGTGTTACGCAAAGCTTACGGTATGGGGGCAGTGGCAATGTGTGGCCACCAGATGGGCCAGGTGCTTACGCTCGTCTGGCCTTCGGGCGAATTCGGGGCGCTCCCCGTCGAAGGTGGAGTCAGCGCGGGACACAAGACAGCGTTGGAGAGTGCGGACGATCAGGGGAGGAAACGACAAGCATTAGAAGACTATTACAATCAATTTGGCAGTCCGTTTTCAACGGCAGAGACCTTCAACTTCGACGATCTTATCGATCCTCGAAATACGCGTCCGCTAATCATCCGCGCTTTACGCGCGGCGCGGGCTGGCAATACAGCTCCCTTGGGTCCGAAGATGCGACACGGCATTATGCCGTAGGTGGCACTTTACTCTTGCGGCAGAATTCTTCACTGTGAACGCATCACTCTTCACGAATCGGAGTGGTGTATGGCACGAAAGCAAATAAGCAAAGAAAGTGTGTTGGTACTTGGTGGCGCGCGGTCCGGAAAGAGTACCTACGCCCTGCAGCGAACTCTGGAGTGGCCGGGGCGGCTTGCCTATCTGGCAACTGCCGAAGGTAAAGATGCCGAGATGAAAGCGCGAATTGCGACACATCGCGCCCAACGACGCAGTCGGCGGTGGCTAACGATCGAAGAGCCAATGGATGTGGTCTGGCAATTGAAAGAACTTGATGACAGTATCGGGGCGGTCGTTCTTGATTGTGTCACTTTGTGGGTATCGAACGCGTTGTTAGCGAAGCGTCGCGATGAGCTAGAGAACCAAGTCGCCGAATTGATCGAAGAGATCCCGTTGTTTCCCTTCCATTTTCTAGCGGTGAGTAACGAGGTCGGACTGGGCTTGGTCCCAGATAATCTTCTCGGACGGGAGTATCGAGATTTGCTCGGGACGGTGAACCAGCAACTGGCAAAAGCTTGCAAAGAAGTGCTCTTCATGGCGGCTGGCTTGCCAATGAAGTTGAAAGGATAATGGGCCGACTGACGATGAGTCTTCTCGATTCGACACTGAGCAACATCCACCCTGTGGATACGTCACTTGTGGTTCGTGTCCAGCGCCGTCTCAACTCCCTGACGAAGCCGCATGGGAGCCTGGGCCGTTTGGAAGTCCTGGCGTTACAGTGTGCAACAATCACTGGACGGGAGCGTCCACGCGTCGATAATAAAGTGCTGTTCGTGTGCTGCGCAGATCATGGTGTGTGTGATGAAGGTGTGAGCGCGTATCCGCGTGAAGTGACCGCGCAGATGGTCTATAACTTTCTGCGTGGCGGTGCAGCTATTACCGTCCTGGCGCGACAATTCGGGATTACGGTCAAAGTTGTTGATTTCGGCGTCGATCATGAGTTCGCACCGGAACTGCCGGGATTAATCCAGCGCAAAGTCGCACGGGGAACGGCAAACTTCGCCCGTGGCCCTGCAATGACTCGGGCGCACGCACTGCAAGCAGTTGAAGTCGGTATTGTCCTTGCTACCGATGCGGTGCGTGACGGGGCGCATCTGCTTGGGGTAGGGGAGATGGGCATTGGTAACACCACTGCGGCCACGGCCCTCCTCTCAGCGCTGAGCGGTATCGATCCCACAACGCTCACTGGGCTAGGGACGGGAATCGACGAACAAAGAAGACAGAGAAAAGCCGAAGTAGTCAGGAAGGCTCTAGCCTATCATCGCCCCGATCCGACAGATCCTCTGCAAGTGCTTGCCAGTCTTGGTGGATACGAGATTGCCGGGATGGTGGGGATGTGCCTCGCGGGCGCCGCGTTACGTGTACCGGTTGTGATTGATGGATTCATTGCCACTGCCGCAGCGTGGGTGGCTTGTACGTTGCATCCGGCGGTGAAAGATCGCCTTATCTTTGCCCATCTCTCTGCTGAGCAAGGGCATCGACATGTCCTTGCTGCACTAGATGTGCAGCCACTGCTTGACCTCCACATGCGACTCGGCGAAGGAACCGGTGCTGCCTTAGGCATGAGCTTGGTGGATTCGGCCGTGCGCATACTCGACGAGATGGCCACCTTCGCTGAAGCGGGAGTGGCAGAAAAGAGTAGTCAGTAGCCAGCATTCAGTAGTCAGTAGATTCTGGGGATGTCGGATTTGGACCTTGAACCTTAAACTTGAGAAAATGATTCCCTGGACGTCGACGGTACGAGATCGCACCCTCATCGTTACGCTTCCCGAACGGTATCGCGTGTTGAGCTGGGCTCCGTTGGGTGGCGGGTTCGTTGAGGCCCGCACCATCCTCAACCACCAGGTCAACATTTACGAGTATCCGACCCTGGAGCCGGAATCATATCTGTATAACCTGGCGCAACAGTTCGATGTTGCTGTTCCGGTCGTTGGGCTCATGACCGGTGTGTTGATGGAACGACTGGTGCGCTGTACCACGCAGCATGATGACCTTACGATTGAGTGTTTCGCGACGGTGGGGCTGAGTAACGCCCTAGCTGTGGGTGATCCAGCAACCTACGCGGAGCGGTTTGGAACAATCAACCTGATTGTCGCTTTTAATCAAGCGCTCTCTCCTGCCGCGCTCGTTGAAGCTGTACAGATTGTGACCGAAGCGAAGGTCCACGCTTTGGTCGCGGCGGGAATCAGAAGTACGGTCTCGGGAGCGCTTGCTACCGGGACCGGAACTGATTGTGTGGCGGTCGCGTGTCCGATCGCTGAGGACGCATACCGCTATTGTGGAAAACACACGAAAGTGGGGGAATTGATCGGGCGAGTGGTATCTGATGCCGTAGGAGAGGGGATACGAAAGGCAAGCCCTAAGTAGATTCTATGGAACACGCAACGTTACTCATCCTTGCTTTTGCTCTTGATGCGGCTATTGGCGATCCATCGTGGCTTCCGCATCCAACGCGCTTGATTGGTAAAGCGATTGAATATTGGGAAGCCCGGCTTCGACGGCCTCCGTCCTCCTCCATGTCAGACTTTCGGCGCGGCGCTACGTTGGCCGTCATTATTGTCTTGTGGACCTATCTTCTGACGGCCCTCTTTCTGCACTTTCTGACGCTGTGGTCATGGTGGATTGGGACCGGTGTTAGTATTTTACTCGGCTCGTTCTGTCTTGCGCGTCGGGACCTCAAGGAACATGCTGAGGCGGTGCTGTCTCCCTTAATGAGTGGTGACCTCGCGAGGGCGCGTTCGGCGCTTGGGCGCATGGTAAGTCGTGAGACGACAGATCTCTCAGAAGCGAAACTTGTTCGTGGAACAGTCGAATCGGTTGCAGAAAACAGCTCTGATGGGGTGATCGCTCCGCTCTTCTACATGGCGATAGGCGGTGTGCCGTTGGCGATGGCATACAAAGCCATGAACACGTTGGATTCGATGGTCGGGTATCACACCGAACGATACGAGCAGTTTGGCAAAGTCTCTGCTCGGCTTGATGATGCGGCCAACTATATTCCCGCTCGCCTGGCTGCACTCGCGCTTATTGGTGCAGCGTGGATTGGCCGTCGATTCGGGCGCCCATACGATGAAAAGGAAGCCTGGAGAATCACCTGGCGTGATGGTCATAAACATGAGAGTCCCAATGCCGGCTATCCCGAAGCTGCGATGGCGGGTACGCTGGGAGTGCAACTCGGTGGAGCGAACCGTTACAGTGGAGAAATTGTCGAGAAACCAACTCTTGGTGATATACGGTACCCGCTCCAGCCGGAACACATTGCCCAGAGTCTCAGGTTGCTGGATCTCGCAAGTGTGCTGATGTTGGCTCTGTGTGTGATTGTCGCGGTGCTGTGAATGCGAGCTGTGAGTCGCGGAAATTCAAACGCCGGACACCTGCCTCTGGATACGAGACTTCCTATGCATGGCGGTAACATCTACGCTTTTGCCCGTGCGTGCGGTGTGCAACCGGAGGAGGTGCTCGACTTCAGTGCAAGTATCAATCCGTTAGGTTGGCCACGAGGAATGGTGACAGCCTATCGTCACGCACTCAGCCGAGTCGCTCATTACCCTGAGCCGTATGCAGAAACGCTGACGGCCGAACTTTCTCAGTATCACGGTCTCGATTCTGCTTCGATCTTAGTCGGGAATGGCTCGACACAATTGATATACCTGCTTGCCCGCGTTGTTGCCCCACGACGAGTGCTAGTAGTTGCCCCCTCGTTTAGCGAACATGAGACGGCATTCCGACTCGCCGGGGCGCAGGTCACACGATTCTTTCTACGACCACCGACGTTTGCATGTGCGATAGGCAAACTCCGAAGTGTTCTCACTACTGGTTATAACACCCTCGTCCTTACCAATCCGAATAGCCCGACGGGTGCGTTGATTCCCCGTGTGGCGATGACGGAGATTGCCCGCGTGTGTCGTCAATTGTGCGTGCAACTGATTGTCGATGAAACCTTTGTCGATTGGGTCGAAGACGAGTCGCTCAAACATCTTGCCTCCCGGGATTCGTCAGTCATTGTCTTCCGGTCGTTGACGAAATTTTTCGTCCTACCGGGGCTCCGGGTCGGCTACGTTATCACGCATCCCACTCTCACCTCGCGATTGCGCGAACACATGGAACCGTGGTCGGTGAACTCAATTGCCCAAGAGGTGGCAATCCCTTGTGTCCGTGACCACAGCTTTATCGACCGCAGCCGAACGTTCATGGTGCGCGAACGAACGTATTTGGTTAATCGGTTGACAGCTATTCCTGGATTGCAAGTGTTTCCCTCAGTGGCGAATTTCCTCCTGCTACGCGTCACGACGAAAGGCCTTGATGCGAG
>JAYVFX010000287.1:0-8739 GCA_043772795.1 Deltaproteobacteria bacterium | reverse complement strand
GTCAGAAACGTTGAGTCGCCCGTCATGTATCACTGTACGCAGTTTTCCGTGGAGGGATTGAAACGGGGGAACTGGCACTTTCCCCAACGCTCCGGTCTGCAAAGATCCTTCTGATAAGTTCAGCTCTAGTGCGCCTTGCAGAGAAACAAGCTGCGCGAGATCGCCACGGACATCGCCACTTCCAGTGAGCAAGCCCTTAAGTCCTCCAGCTTTTCCCGGTGAAGGGAATGGGAACAGCGCAAGGTTCAGTCGCTGCACAGCAAGGTTTGTTTTGAACCCTTCCGTGCTTTGCTCAACTGTCCCGCTGATCGTTCCACCATACAACTCGGCTTGAAAAGCCAACGGCAACGGGCGACCGAAAAGCAGACCGAGCCACGAAGGTTGAACAGTCAGGCGAGTGAGTTTAAGTGTAGGGAAGCTTGCCTCTGCTTGCTCAATCGTTACATCGTGCACGACACCAGCCCCACGCCAGTTCAGCTCTCCTTGAGCATAACGGACTCGTATCGGCGTTCCACGGGTCGCTGTCACAATCACACGTTGCAGCAGAATGTCCATCGGAAAGGTCAGGAAAAGAAAAACGCCAAAACACACGAATGTGTACAAGCCCCAGCCAAGGCGCGCTGAAAATGGCGGAATCCATCGTCGCAACCAAGGCACTGCCGGTGCCTCGCTGCTCTGATGGAGGACAGCACCACTATCGGGTGTTGAGGGCAATGGCAGTGAGAGTGACATCGAAAGTATAGGGGTCCTTATAACGTTTCTTGACCGCAAGATTACTACTACGCAACGTCGTACCTGCCGCATCAATCTTGTATAGCAAATCAACCAACTCTTGCAGTGACACACCACTCAACTTCAACTCAATAGTCTCTTGCACCACTCCACCACGCTCCTCGCGCCCGGCCGGATTGATCGCCGCCAATTTCTCTCGCCCTAGAGTACTTGTGGTCAGCCCTTCGAGGAATGCAAAAGGAGACATGGCCGTACTACTGGTTGATCCTACCGCTTCGATCTCACGCCGGAGCTGTTCATACGTGTTAGCCAGCGCGGCCACCTCCGTAAGTTCCCGCTCTTTTGCGCTCACTTTTACCTGTAATCGTCCGCGCATTTCCCACAGCGGCAAAATCACAAGGAGAGAGAGAAGCGTACCCATAAGCGCGACTCCGGCAAGACCGACAAACCATCGTTCACGAGAAGAAAGACGGACGGCAAGCCCAGCCGCAATATCAGAGGCAATACCGACGACTCTCACCGGAAGTGGGAACCTTTTGGAGAGAGACGACAGCGAAAATACAAACCGACTGTTCATCCTTCCCTCTTGGAGAAGTTCGCATGTGGCCGTCTCACCTCTGCTTGTTGGCCTCGTCCCTTTTCTTCTCCCTTCTCATCCACAGCCTTGTCTTTCAGGAAGAACAGTTGCAATCCAAACGCCACTTTCTTGCTACCAGCGACGGTTTTCACATCTTTCAACTGTGCTTCGCGAAAGAGTCCAAGACTCATGACCGCAGTTTTGATGGCTTCGGCTGCTTCAAAAGACGTTGTGGTTCCTTGCAGCCGAATCACATCATCGTCAAATATCCATTCATCAAGGTCAAGCGCGACTTGCTCTGGAATAACCGCACTCAAGTGACGGAGCACATCAAGCGGCGATCCAGTCGTCGCTCCGTGGAGGACACGTTGTCGCTTTTGCAGCGCTTCTACCGCGTCTTCAAGCTGAGCCTTTTCGTTCACCACAGTCTGCGTGTCAGGCAGTGCAGCAACAAACGTCCGACGGACCTCTTGGCGGAGCGCCTGGTAGTGGAGGTTGAGCCGATGGACATCCAACAGGAAAGCCAGCCCAGCGGCGGTCGCAACTCCCACGGCTAACCATCCTAAATAACGCGACTCAGAACGTACGGCCGCATTGTGATGCTGAGGAGCAAATTCACTTTGGCGCAGATTCACCATCGGGGTTGCGCTCCGCAGTGCCTCGTGTAGTCCCATGCCAAGGCACGTCGCGAAGGTTGCTTGGTTTTCGCGGTGAGTCTCTGGAATCGCGGCAATTATTAGCTGTTGAAACGGGACAATCTCCGCCGCAAACTCGCGTCCGATTTCTTGCTGTAGTTGGGGGAAATACGCGCCCCCGCCGCAGAGGAAGACCCTCGTGGGTCGAAGTGGCTCTTCTGCGCTTACCGCTAAAAATGTCCAGCGCAGCTCCTGCAGAAATGCAGCCAGACCGCCCACGCGACTCAGTCCGATCCCAAATGTCCGTAGGCCAACGAGCAGACCATCTTGGAGTAACGCAACGGAAGTACGCTGCTCTCCGACATCGACAAGAGCAGAGACGCCGCTCACGTCCACACCCGCTAACGGCAACAACGCTCCAGGTGCGAGCGGAGCAAGCATAACCTGTGCGGCCTCTAATCCTGCGGCCTGCAACAGCGCGAGATGTTCTGTCATCGTCGACTTCGGAACAGCTACCGCAAGGGCGAGGGCCCCTTCCGCTGTGCGACGTAACACCTGGTCAGCAACCACTACTTCATCCAAGCTGAACGGAATGAGACTCTCCAGCTCGAAAGGAACAGCTTGACTGACCTGTCGCGCTTGGGCAAACGGCAAGGTTAACATTCGGTGAGAAACGAGATCGCCCGGTAGACATGACAACACCGTATCAGCATCAAACTGATGGGTGGAACAGAATTCCTGTAGCTGTTCGGCTAACGAACGGTCTGACACACGAGGCTGCTGAAAAAGTCCAGTGACACGGCACCGGCTCAATGAGCTTTCAATCACTACCGCTTTGAGTGAATGAGAACCAAGGTCGAGTGCCAGAATACGGCGCGCCATTGGTTATCCTTCCGCCGCCAGTGGCATCGCTGTCTGCCAGGTCAGAGGTGTTACAGTCGCAGCCCGGCGCTGGACAAGGACAGAGAGCCCTTGGCTCACAGGTTCAACAGTTGCCAATGCAGTAACAGCAAAGAACTCACTCCGCACCGTAACCAACCGCAATACATCAGTTGAAGCCTTGGGATCAAAGCCAAGACGGTCACGTAATTCATTCACCCCATGCACTGGTGTTTCGACTCGTGAAATAAGAAACCCCTCTAGGGTCTTACGATCTACTGTGGGAAACAAGGCGGCAAGCACTTCTCCAGGAGCCGTATTCACGTTGATTGCTGTAGTATTGCTTGGGAGGACGGTCACAAGCTCACCCAGGCGAGCTCGTACTGCAGGGGAAAACCCTTCGACGCGGCCCAGCTCTCCCATCGTTAATAGTGGCCCGTTCGGTGGTACATAGGGCGGCGAGAGGTGCGCGTAATGATCTCGCTCGGCGCCGTGTGGCTCGGGAAAATCGTCGGCATCCAGCCAATCTAACAACGGGTCAAGAATGCTAGGATCGATCTCGCGCAAGAGTAACATCCGCTCTGTTACTTCACGCCATGTGCGATTAATCGTTCCATTCGTATTACGGAGTGCGTTCAGATTCATTTTTCCTTGCTCATCACTCACGCGGATCACGACCATACCTTCTCCGGCAGGGAGAGGAGGAAGTGGATGCGCCCAATCATCACGCAAGGAATCGATGCCTGAGGCAGATCCACCATCTTTCTTAAGTACGAGGATCGCAAGATTCACGCCTGACCGGGCCAGATAGTTTGCCTGCAATGCCCTGAGCGCATTATGGGCAAGGTGGTAGTCCACTTGGCTAGAGTAGGCAAATTCAACCACAGCGATGGTCAGCAACGTCACTGCCAGTAATGTCGTGACGAGCGCGACTCCCTTCTGGCGTGAGAGGTTCTCGTTCATGAACCTCCTCCCAAGCGGCTTTCGGTTGCAACTGGACGAGCAAGGGGCAGATCAACAAGCGTTGAGAACGTTGTGCTCTCGGACGACTCGTTGCGCCGGTCTCTAGGTTTTTCTACCGACGCAAGAGCAAGTTCCACTTCAACAGCTTGTGGAATACGCCCTCGGGTGCGGTCCTGCCCCCATTCCTCGACCCACGTTCGTCCATCAAAGAACCGAACACGGAGTCCCTGAACCCGCGAGAGCAGTGGCAACACTTGCGCCTCACGATCCTCCCCGAAAGAACCACGAGCGGCGTCAGAACTAAGACGAACTCGTCGTACCAGTTGCCACAAGGTAGGCGACAAGGGATCTGGTATAAGGTCGTATGCAATCTCACTCCAATCGCCTTCACGGCCTGTGTCAGTCAATTGGGCGTTAGCAAAAGACATGAATGATAATGAGGCTTGAGGAAACAGCGCAGTGCGATGTGTCGAGCCGGCAAACCGTGCATTCTCAGGAGCAAAGGGAAAACTAGCCTGTAAATCTTCTCCCATACGCAGCAACACCACGCGTGCCGTACGAGAAAGCGTCACGCGTTCCTCTGCGATCTGCTTACTTGTTAGAGTTTGTGAGAATACACCGTACAAGATCGCCAGAACGATACTGAGAATAGAGCTGGCAACGAGGACTTCCAACAAAGTAAAACCACGAAAAGAGTAGTCAGTAGCCAGTAGCCAGTAGCTAGCAGAGCGAGAAGGCTGAAGGCTGAAGGCTGAAGGCTGAAAGAATGAGGAGGACTGTTTCCCGTTCATCGTTTTTTCCTACTGACTACTGAATGCTGGCTACTGACTACTTTCTTCAACCGAGCGGCGTAAACAACGTCAGCTCACAACGCTCATCCTCACGTTCGCCCCATCGGACATTGACTCGGAGTTCCCATAAGCCTTCGACCGGCGCTGGCCGCACGGTACGATGCCAACGGAATTCTGGATACTTGCCGGGATGAACATCGGCAAAGTCACCGCTGGTCGTCTTCGTAGCATTTTGCCCTTCCAATTGGGTGCGGGTGAGCACCTCACGAGCAAGTAGAGTAGCCGTACTCAACCGCTCAGCACGGATCGTCAAAAGGAGGTTCCGATTGTGCAAGCCGAGCAAGCCCACCAGCGCGACAGCAAGGATAGTCAGCGCAACAAGGACTTCGAGCAAAGTAAAACCTCTGGGATTTGGGATTTGGGATTTGGGATTTGGGATTGATGACAAAAAACTTGGTACGTAAAACGTAAAACGTAAAACGTAAGGATTTAGCCTTCGGCCTTCGGCCTTCGGACTTTTGACTCCGCCCCCCAACCCCCGGCCCCTGGCCCCCGGATTTTTATCGACTAGTTCCATCGACGTACCCCTCATACACTCGTGCCTCACCGGTAATCGGTGGAATCATCACGGTCATCATCCGGGCCTGTTGATCGCGCAAGTGCACTACCGTGGGATCAACGTACCCCTGCGGATAAAAGTGCGTGAACACTTGCCCCGCATTCATTCGCCCAGCCTGAGAGACGCGAATATCGGCAAAAGTAATGCCCGAAGGCAATCTCACCGGCTGCGACATCGGCGATGGATCAGCCACAAACTCGGTTGCTCCACGGGATGGCACCAGCACTTGTACCGCATAGGTCTGCTCTCGCAGATCATAGCGAATCCTGTAGGTGTGACCATTGAAGGCAGCTTCACCGTTCACATATCGCACCAGGGCAGCTAACCGCCGCGCGCTACTCTCTAATCGCGCACTCCCGATGTCACCAAACCGCGGCAGAAGAACCATCACTAACAATCCAATAATAAACAAGACAAGGGAGAGTTCGAGTAACGTGAAGCCTTTGGGATTTAGGATTTGGGATTTAGGATTTGGGATCGACGAAAAAAAATCTGACACGTGACACGTGCAACGCAAAGAGGTCGTTCGTCGCCCTTTCGCCCTTTCACCCTTTCGCCCTTTCGCCTCTTCCTCCCTAGAGGTCGCGGCTATCCAGATCCGCATACTTCCCCTCCCCACCTTCTTCCCCATCTGCACCAAACGACTTCAGCGCATAGCGTTCGCCGTTACTCAAGTACACGTACGGGTATCCCCACGGATCGGTCTGCATTTTTTCGAGATACCCCTCAGGATTCCAACGTTGTGGAATCGCCCCATTCTGAGGCTTGCTCACCAGCGCCTGTAACCCTTGGTCGGTGCTGGGATAGCCACCATTATCGAGACGATAGAGATTCAGCGCTTGCTGCACGGCGCGTAGATCTGCTGCCGCTTTTGTCCGCTTCGCTTCATCGGTTCGTCCCATCACTTTTGGTGCAACCAACGTCACTAATAGTCCGAGGATAAACACCACCACCATGATTTCGATGAGAGTGAAGCCACGGGAAGAGTAGCCAGTAGTCAGTAGCCAGTAGTCAGTAGGCCGAGGTTCGGAGTTCGGAGTTCGGGTTGGAGCCTGAGACGTGAGACGTGAGACTTCAGACTTTGAGGCTCTGAAAAAATCCGCAATCCGCAATCCGCCTGCCCCCTCCGTTGGGGGGCAATCCGCAATCCTGGAACTTTGAACTGAAATTCCACCATACCACCACCTCCTCAACAACCGTAGTCAGCTTAGCAAGGCCCTGCCTATGCATCAATGCACTAATTGATTCAAGTCAAAGATGGGTAAGAGAATCGCCAGTACGATAAACAGAATGACTCCACCCATCAGTAGGATCGTGAGTGGCTCTAACAGGCTCGTCAGCCGCGAGAGGGCAACTGAGACCTCCTCATCGTAGGCATCAGCGGCTCGTGCAAGCATTCCTTCTAGCTCCCCACTCCGCTCGCCAACCGCAATCATTTGCGTCAATAACGCGGGGAAAAGACCGCTGCGCCTCAATGGTGCCGCTAAACTCTCGCCTTCCTGAACGCTAGTACGTGCATCTTCGACAGCACGCCGTAACACTGAGTTATTGAGCAAGTGCGTGACAATTCCGAGCGCCGTCAGAATCGGCACTCCACTGGCAAGCAACGTACTCAGCGTGCGGGCAAAACGCGCAACATTGAGACGCTGGAACAAACGCCCAATCCACGGAAGTCGTAAAAGGCTGCGATCATACCACTCGCGTCCCTTTGGCGTGCGGACGAGCCGTGTCGCAATCAGTCCGCCGATTGCCAGCAACAAGAGCAGGCTCCACCAATAATTGGCAAAAAACGAAGAACAACTCAGCAAAATTCGTGTCGCGAGCGGTAACGGACGACCGGATTCGGTAAAAATCTTCGTGACTTGAGGGACAACATACGTCAGCAGAAAAACCAGGATGGCGAACGATACGACAATCATGATCACCGGGTAGGTAAGGGCAGACTGCACAGTGCGCAACAAGCGCGATTGGCTCTCGCTGTAGTCCGCTAATCTTGCTAACACTGCTTCAAGCGTGCCACTCTCCTCCCCTGCTCGGATCATGTTAACATAGATCCCGGAGAACACTCGTGGATGGGCATGTAACGCATCAGCCAAGGATCGCCCCTCACGCACTTGTTGACGTACGTGGGTCAGGACACGTTTGAGGCGAGTCTGCTCCACCTGGTCGATAAGTGTCCCCAAACATTCAATGAGCGGCAACCCTGCTCGGATCAACGTGGCAAACTGTCGCGTGAGTAGCGCTAAATCTTGCGCCGACACACGTTCGAATCCGCGGCTAATCTGCTCCGACGCCGTACCGGCGGTTGTCGACTGACGTGTTCGCTCCTCCTGAACCGCAGTGGGAAAAATACCCGTGCGCCGTAACGACACTCGGGCAGTCTTCGGACTGTCGGCATCAATGACACCCGCAACGGTTCGGCCCTGTGAGGTCAATCCTGTGTATGCGTAGATAGGCATCGCTAAAGCAGTGAAGAGTGAAAAGTGAAAAGTGAAGAATTCAAAGAAGCCATGTCGTTTGTTATCATATGTCCTATCCTCATTTCTTAACTCTTAACTCTTAATTCTTAACTCCTCAGATCCCCTCTTCCTGTGTTACCCGCACCACCTCTTCCACTGTCGTCAGTCCAGCCAGCACCTTCTCTGCACCATCATCACGAAGTGTGAGCATACCAGTATCTGTTGCGGCACGACGGATGGTTGCAGCATCGGCTCGCTCCATCACCAGGGGACGGATGACGTCAGAAATCACTAATAGTTCATGAATGCCAACGCGACCACGATAGCCTTTCTGTTGACACGCCTCACAACCGACTCCAGCGCGATAAAAAGGACGCCCGTCGACGTACTCTGGGGCCAAACCGATTTCCCGCATCTTGCCTTCGTCAGGGGTATAGGCCTGGCGACAGTGCGGACATACACGTCGGACCAATCGTTGCGCCATCACCCCAAGCAGCGAAGACGAGACCAGAAACGGCTCAATCCCCATATCGAGTAGACGCGAAACAGCGCCGAACGAGTCGTTCGTATGCAAAGTCGAAAACACTAAGTGGCCGGTAAGTGCCGATTGAATAGCGATTTCCGCCGTCTCGGGATCGCGGATTTCACCAATCATGATGACATCGGGATCTTGACGCAGAATGGACCGCAACCCAGCCGCAAATGTGAGGTCAATCTTTGGGTGCACTTGCATCTGGCCGATCCCGCGAAGCTGGTATTCAATCGGATCTTCAATGGTGAGAATATTTTTCTCGCTTGAATTGATCTTGCTGAGCGCCGCATAGAGCGTCGTCGTTTTTCCAGAGCCAGTTGGTCCGGTCACCAACACAATCCCATGGCTCTGATAGATTAAGCGGTTTACTAACTCCAAGTTCCGCCCGCTCAATCCCAACTCTTCTAATCCCAGTAACACACTGGAGCGGTCGAGCAACCGCAAGACCACGCGCTCACCAAAGGCAGTCGGAATCACCGAGACGCGCATATCGACATCTTTCCCCGCGATCTTCAGACGGATACGACCGTCTTGGGGCAGACGTTTCTCGGC
>JAYVFX010000286.1:0-5724 GCA_043772795.1 Deltaproteobacteria bacterium | reverse complement strand
AAGACCTCTTGCCCAGCCCGGATAAAACCTATGTAAACCAAGCCCCGTTCGGGTCGATGGACCCCAAAGAACGCGTTGCCCGTATGGATCAAGAAGGCTTGGAGAAGGCTATCATCTATCCCAGCCTGGGGTTGCTCTGGGAAGCCGAAGACATTGAGGACTTGGAACTTCAAGCGGCGTATGCGCGGGCCTACAATCGTTGGGTAGTTGATTTCTGCGCTAACTCCGATGGTCGGCTTGTTCCTATCGCACATATCTCTTTTGGTGATCCTGCTGAAGCAGCGCGAGAACTGGAACGTTCAGTGAAAGCTGGATGTCGGGGGGCCTTTTTCGTGCCCTTTACCCCAACCTCTATCTCTCATGCGCATCCCGATTACGACGCATTCTGGGCGAAAGCTCAGGAGTATGACATTCCCATCGGTATTCATCCGAGCGGAGAGCCCCCAGCGAAGCGGGTGCATCAACGTTTTCGCGAGATGAAGTGGGCAACCTGGCACCACAACGTTCACGGGGCACAGGGACCCTTACAAGCCTTTACCGCAATGTTTCAGTATGGGCTGTTCGATCGCTTTCCCAAAGTGAAAGTCATCGTGCTTGAGTCCGGTGCAGGATGGGCCGGGTATTTGCTGAATCGCATGGACGCTGTGTATGACAGCGCGTTGGGGGACACGGTCCGGCTCAAAGAGAAGCCGAGCTATTATTTCTACCGGCAGTGTTGGATTTCTGGCGATCCAGACGAAAAAGCCTTTGGTCACGTTGTGGACTTTGTCGGTGCGGACAAGTTCTTTTGGGCCTCAGATTTTCCGCATTTTGACCATCCAGGGAACTATATGGATGAGCTGAAAGAGCTGGTGGAGCCGATGTCAGCGGCGACCCGGCAGAAGGTCATTGGGGAGAATGTAGCGAAGGTGTACGGGTTGTAAAGGACGTGCGGTAAAACCCTCACCCCGGCCCTCGCCCTTTGTGGGAGAGGACCGGGGTGAGAAAAACTTTCTGTGAAATCAGAATCCTTTCACTCCTTTATCTAATTGCACGCCAAAGGTGTTCAGTGCCATCGACACCAGGTTGTATTGACCAACCGCGAACACCACATCCATGAGCTGTTCGGTATTGTAGCGTTCACTCAGCGCGGCCCAGGTCTTATCGCTGATAAGAGCGTCTGTGTGTAACTCGCCCACTGCGCGTAACAACGTGGCATCAAACGGTGCCCACCCTGGAGCGTCGGGCCCAGCTTTGATCCGTTCGATCTCGGTATCGGTTAGCCCAGCGGCTTTGCCAAATATCACATGCTGACCCCATTCATATTCAGCTTGACAGAGCCAGCCGATGCGCAGAATCAGGATTTCTCGTTCTCGAGGCACTAACTTCGAGGTATCGCCCATCACGTGATACGCCCAGACGCTAAATTTTTTCCAGGCTTGCCAATGTCGGGCCATTGTTCCTTGTACATTGTAGACTCGCCCTTCCTTGTGGGCGGGTTCAAGGACTTTGCGCTGCTCGTCTGTCCATTCTGCTTCAGTTAGTGGAGTAATACGTGGCTGTGAAAGTTTCATTGCGTTCCCTCCTTGTTGTCGCTGTATCTAAAAGCCAGCGAAGGATCAACCTCTAAGAAAGCTCCTCATCGCCTCTCGGACCGTTTGAGGAGTGTAAGAGAATGAGCGTATCTGTAACGCGAAGCCCCGACTACTGCTGATTGAGTCGGCAGATTCTGTATTGAGGACCTTGTTTGTCCTGTGCGAAGGATGCGAGCGGCGTCGTGGTGACCATTCCGCACTGCGTGAGTCAATGCAGTTCCTCCTATGGCATTTTTCGTGTCTACTTTCGCGCCGTTGCGCACGAGGGTTTGTACGATATCGGTGTGACCATTCCAAGCGGCGTACATGAGCGCAGTCCAGCCTTCAGCGTTTTTCGCATTGATAGTGGCACCTTTGTCAAGTAAATCTCGAAGAATTGTCTCATGTCCAGCGAGAGCTGCGAGCATAAGAGCTGTCCGCCCTGAGACAGTTTGCTCATTCACTTTGGCGCCCTTCTTGAGTAGAGCCTGCACTTTAGCTCTACGTCCGTGCTTTACGGCTGTCATGAGCGGCGTCCAGCTGTGTTCCTCTTTGCTATTGATTGGCGTTTGTGATCTTGGCTGTACTTTTGCTCCTCGCGGATTCCCTGTCGCCGCGTGAGCGAGCAGTGGGTGCGTATTGGTGGATAGCGTTCTTTCTTCACTGCTCGGCATCAGCGAAGATTTGTCTTGTCGTGTATTGCTCGCAGTGATTGAGGCTGTCGTAGTTTTCCGCGGCGTACTCGTGAGCTGTTGTCTATTGTTGTTTGCCTTGCTAGCCGGTAATGCAGCAACGAAGGGATTTCTATGCGGCTCTGAGTTCGTCTTTTTCTGCACGAGATCCGTCGCAAGTGGGTTACTACGCGCGGCAGCAATAGTAATCGGAGAAGTCTTCTGTTTTAAGGGGGCTGCTACGGGTTGTTTGTCCGCTGGCATGGGAAGTGAAGGTAATTCTGGCTCAGGGGTAAGCGTGGGATACGGTTGAAGAGGCGTAGCTGTTGGTGCGGGAACGATTTTCGCTAACGCGGGCTCAAGAGCAGGGCCGTGTCCGCTATCGGATTTTATTGTTGTAGAAAAGAAAATTCGGGAAAAGAGAAAGAACAAGAACATACTGACCGCACCAATCCCGGCCCAGGTCATAGATTGTGGCTCCAGTCGAACAAAGAATCGAGCTGTGGATGGTGAAGGACCTTTCTTTTTCCGCGGTATCGGAAAGACTGCGACAGGGGGCTGCTGCACTGGTTGTGTCAAGATGTGTACTAGAGGTGAATTGTCCGATTGTTGTGACGCCGGGCTTTTCTCTTCCTGAAGTTGGTCGACGGCTAGGAGTTGCAGGTCGTTGGCGACCTCCTCGATGATCTCCACTGTCACGCTACTCTTCGCTTGGATGCGTGCAATCAAAAGCGCATTATCGCAGATCGTGTTAATGTAACGGGGAATTCCCTGTGAATACTCGGCGATGTAGTGCACGACGTCTGGCGGAAAAATCTCTTGTCGATCACAGCCAACGGCATTTAGCCGGTGATAGATAAACGGGCCGACTTCACTTTCTTGCAATCGATCGAGTTGACACGAGATCGTGACAGCCTGTTTGAGAGAGGCGGCTGCCGGGTGATTTAAGTGTTGTTCAAGCTCTCCCTGGCCTACCAGTGCAATTGGTAGAAGACATTCATCTCCAGCAGTGAAGCTCGCCAGCTGCGAGAGAGCCGTTAACGCCGAGAATTGCAAATTGTGTGCTTCGTCAATGATCAGTGCAAAGTATTGATGTTGTTGCCGTTGAGCGATGAGGAAGGTGTGCAGCGCCTCGATTTGTCGAGAGCGGCCCTGCGGCTTTTGCGGGAGATCGATATCGTTACACACAAAATCCAACAGGTCGTCAAAAGACAATGTCGTATAGGGACAAAAAGCAAAATGGACGGTGTGCTCAAGATTTTTCATGAGCCGGCGGAGGATAGTTGTCTTTCCCGTGCCCGCTTCTCCCGAGAGGACTACTACTCCCTTCCGCTCGCAGATGCCATAGAGCAGATTTGTATAGGTACGCTGATAAAGAGCGTTAGAGTAGAAGATTCGGGGGTCTGGAGTGACATTAAATGGGCTTTCACGGAAGCCGAAGAAATCGTTGTACATAATTATCCCCTTGAGGCTAGTGAGACGTCAGAGAAGGCCTCGTTCCGTGCGCGTGCCTGCTGGTCCCACTGCCGACATTTTGGTTTTCCCCACCGCATACAACCACCCCTTATGTTCAACTTCGTCGTATCGTCGATTGTAAACCATACCGACAATCGCTGACGGCTTTTTAACAGCGCCGTCATTGTACCTGCTAAGAACCTCCAAAATCTAGAGCTTTCTAGGGAAAAATGGGGGAATACCCTATCTCCTATCGAAAGAGCGGAGGAATTTGCGAGGAGAGCTTGAGGCGGGAAGGTAAATGAGTCACTGCTGCAAAGGTCAGTGAATAAAAGAGATCACTCTTTGTTAAGTGATACGCTATGACAAGGCGGGAGCGCGCGGTTTGGTTGCCCCGGATTGAGGTACGTACCGTCGATGCTTTGGATTTTTTTGGGGGCGCTTTGAGTCAGCGCAGCGCCCACACGGTGACCAATGAGGTGAGGCTTTCAATTGATCACATTACCTCCGGCTTTTCCGTCCTGTAAGGTACGGGCAGTTTCCTGATGTCCTCTCGACGTGGCGAACATGAGAGCCGTCTGACCTTCCGCATTCTTCAGGTCTACTTCTGCACCGCTGCTCAGCAGAATCTGCACGGTAGGAGTGTGGCCATTTCTTGCTGCGTACATCAGGGCTGTCCATCCTTTGATATCCTGAGTATTAACCTCTGCTCCTTTATCCAGGAGGGGTTGGAGGATATCATTTCTGCCCTGAATTGCTGCCATCATCAGCGCGGTTCCACCTGTGGTGTTGCGAAGATTGACGTCCGCGCCTTTCTTGAGCAGCAGCTCTACCATAGGTAAATGTCCACGTAGGGTGGCCATCATCAGCACTGTCCATCCTCTTTCATCGACAGTGTTGGACCCACTGCCTTCACTCAAGAGGTGTTCTCCCTTCTCTATATCTCCTTGTGATGCTACCTCAAGGAGAAGATGTTCTCGAGAAGATCGAGAATTGGCTGTTGGTGTTGATGTCTCCTGCTCTCGGAGTGGTTGAGGTTCTTTTTCCTGCCCTTCCTTTATGGGGCCTCGTCCTTGAGATCTCGTGGTGACAGGTGGCTCACTTGTGGTGCTGACCTCAATAAGTTGCGTTTTCTCCTCTTTTGTTTGAACGGGTTCTTCTTTGCGGCTCTTCTTTATCGGAGTTTCCTCTTTTGCTGAAGGAACCACTGGAGCGGAGTCTTGACGCGTACGCAGGGCCCCCAGCTCATCACTACGGAGGAGAGATGTCATCGTTGGAGCGGGTGTGTCTGATGGCGTATTGTCCTGTGGTACAGAGGGGGATGCTGGGACAATAGTGTGTTCTCTCCCCAAGTCAGGAAGAAAGGTAACGGACCACAAGGCAAAGGCGAGTCCAGCACCAACCCAAGCAAGCTGGCGGGAGGAGGTGCGCAGAGGAAAGCTGAATCTACTATTCGTATTGGCTGTGTTCTCTATGGTGATGGGAAGCAGTTGGTCGATTGGGGGGGAGACAAGGACCAGAGGTCGCTCGTCTTCGTGTTGCAGGGTTGAGGGCACCAGCCAAGTGGAGGCGAGTTGTCCTGCGGGTTGCGCGAGCAAATTGTCTTGTTGCGGATCGACCGTCCTTTGCAGCCACAAATCCTGTGAGACCTCATCGATCATCTCTGCTGAAATGGTCTGCTGAGAGATGCTATAACCTAGAAGTAAGGCATTGTCACAGAGAATGTTAATCAATCGCGGAATGCCTTGAGCGTAAGAGGTGACACGCTGCACGGCTTCGGGGGTGAAGAGGTCTTCTCGTATACACCCGACAGATTGTAGTCGATGGGTAATAAAGGGGCCGACGTCGCTTTCTTTGAGTCTATCGAGTTGGCAATGCAGTACCACGCGTTGTCGGAGTTGATAGACTGTTGGTTGGGCCAGCTTCTTTTCAAGTTCAGGTTGGCCGACGAGGACGACAGGAAGTAACGTTTTGTCCTCAGTTGTCAGATTTAAGAGGTGACGAATTTCATCCAGCACCGATTCTTGCAGATCTTGGGCTTCGTC
>JAYVFX010000285.1:0-4132 GCA_043772795.1 Deltaproteobacteria bacterium | reverse complement strand
GGGTCCCATGCCCAGAGTTGTGCTCGAAATGGGAGCCCTGATTTTTCAGCGTATTGAATGTCTCATTTTCGATCTTCCACCGGGCCCGTCCCCCGCGCCGGAGGGTCTCGACATTGGCGTGGTGCACGCGCAAATCCGTCACCCCGCTAAAATGCTGGACGGGGTCCGCCCTGCGCTCCCAGTACTCGAGGAAGTTCACGCGCCGCGCGGGGTGCGCGGCGTTGCGCGGCACCGCATTGAGAAACCGAAAGCGCTGGGTGATCCCGGTGGCCCGGTCGTGCCGCGCCTAGTGCTGCACTCGTCCGGCCAGCTCGGCCGCGCGGACCTGGGCGAACAAATAGCCGTGATCCCCCTCTTTGCCCCCGAGGAGATAGTGGCCGCCGTACGCCTGGAGCGTGTCGAGGTGCGGGGCATGGGAACTGCGCCCATCTTCCGTAACGATCACCGGTAGATGCGGATGATCACGACGCAGTTTGGCAAGCAAGCGTTTGGCGGCATTCCGCGCACACTCATTTTTCTCGCGGCCCTCGGGTTTGAGACTCGCTTCAGGCATCAGCGGAATTCCTTCGCGCCGGTCCGGATGAATCAGGGCCGCCCCCAGCAGTTGATGGGAATAGGGGATCGAGCCGTCGCGGGGGTGGGTTTCGAGACACGAGGAACCAGGAATGGTGTTGGAGGAAAAATACCCGGTCCCATCCAGGGCCAGCAAATAACACCCCTGGAAAAAGCCCATCGCCTCTAGCGCTTTGCCCCGCTGCAGTTGCCGAAAGACCCCGGTGCACACCGGCCGCAGCGCGTCGGGAACCACGGGATCCCGCAACTCCCGCATATCGGAGTCGCACGGGACGCGCTCAATGCCGTAGATCGTTTGCAAATTGCCGTCGGCGCGCTGCCAGTCACAGTCGAGCAGCGCGGGGCATTTGAGCGAAATCATGGCGAAGCCGGCCATGCACGCGTCCGTCAACGGAATCACGGCCTCGTTCCTGCGGGCATCCGCACTGGTGGCAAACAGGCTGCAAACGACACTCAACAGCGCATCCGCAGAGAGATGTTTTCGTGCTTTCGGCGCTCGGACGCCCATACCGCCTCCCCAAAATGCCGACCGCAATGGGCTCACGCCTTGCCGTCACAGGGGCAGTGTGGCATGCGGGTTTACGAAAAGCCACCGGCGTTCTTGGCGTCCTTCCTGGGGTTCAAGGCCTTCCGGAAATTGCTGGCTGACTACTGACTCCTCTTCCATCACCACATCACCGATCCGCCATCAATGTTCAGCGACTGTCCGGTAATGTAGGACGCATCTGGCGAGCAGAGATAGGCAATGAACTTGCCGATTTCCTCGTCGGTTCCTGCGCGTCGCAGCGGAACCATTTGTTCAATGTTTTTTTCCCAGGCTTCGCCACGACCAACGACATCCATCCGGGCAGTATCAATGATTCCCGGACACACGGCGTTTACGCGGATCTGATGCGGCGCCACTTCCATGGCCAACGCTTGCGTGAATCCTTGAATGCCAAAGTTCGAGGTACAGTACGCCGTCGTATTGGCAAAGCCGCGTTTACCGGCAATCGAGGATATGTTGATAATCGCGCCTCCTTGCTTCTGTTTAATCATCGCCGGCAATACTTCGCGGCTCATCAAGAAACTGCCAGTGAGTTTAATCTCTATGACTTGATGCCACATCTCTTCTGAGAGTTCGAGCAATGGTACCCGATCAGCACCACGGGCAAAGGCGGAATTATTGATCAAGAAATCGATACGACCGAGTTCCTTGATTGTTGCCGCGACCGTGCGTTTGACATCGTCGCTCTTCATAACATTAGCCACCACCGGCAAACACCGCCGTCCGTGTTGGCGTATCTGTTCCGCCGTACTCTCGATGTCGCGCCAACCAACAGCTTTTTCATCAGGGGGATATTTCGCGGGATCACGGCCAGTACCCGTCACAACCAGGTCTGCCCCGAGTTCGGCCAAGGCGAGCGCAGTCGCTCGGCCAATACCGCGTAATCTGCCAGCACCAGTCACAATTGCTACTTTCCCATCGAGAACGCCCATAAATATCTTTCCTTTTTTTGCTGTTCCCTCAACTTTCCCTCTCCCCCTATAGGGAAAACACACCAAGATGTGGATTGCGACGTCCTTTCCCTTCCCCCTGTCAAGGGGGAAGGCTAGGATGGGGGTTGCAAGCCGAACAGCAGTCCCGGCCACGCCTCTCGGGACCCCCTTCCTGACCTTCCCCCCTGACGGGGGGAAGGAACCTGGAAGTGAGACTCCACATCTTGCTGTAGCGCATCTATAGGAGAGGGAACCTCCAGCATCCAGCGGACACTATTTCCCCAATTCCTCCGCAAACAGCTTCTTCACCTTCGCCCAGGCATCTTCCGCCGAGGCTTTGTCGTACGAAGCGCGTTGGTCACAGAAGAAGCCGTGGTCTGCGTTCTGATAGACAACCACCTCGTGACGGGTCTTTTGTTTCTCCAACTCGGCTCGAACAGCATCGACCTGACTCATCGGGATATGGGCATCTTTCGCACCAAAAAGACAAATAATCTTACCGGTGATATTGTTAGTTCGACCGATGGTGGAGGGTTCTCCGCCAAAGGTTTTTTCTCCAGCAATTCCACCGCCATAAAAACTCGCGGCTGCCTTGATTTCGGTCTCACATGCCGTGAGATAGGTCACATGACCGCCGACGCAGAATCCCATTGCTCCAATCCGGTCACCTTTGACAAAATTCTTCCGTTTGAGGAACGAGAGCGCCGCGCGGGCATCAGCAACAATTTCGCTTGCCTTGAGTTGCGTCAGAAGTTTGATACCGCCGTTCATCCCTGCTTCATCGTACCCATATTCCACTCCTGGACCAGTCCGATGGAAGAAGTCTGGTGCCAGCGCGACGTATCCTTCACGCGCCACACGGTCGGTGACATCACGGATGTGAGAGTTCACCCCAAAGATTTCCATATACACGAGCACCGCCGGTCGCGGCGTGTCATCGGTCGGACGCGCCATGTAGGCACTCATCGTTTTGCCGTCCAGGCCAATGCTCACGCGTTCGGTTTTGATCTCCATAATCGTCCTCCTCTTTCGATATAGTCGGTCTCTCTTCATCACAGCCGCTCGTGTAGTGTCAAGACAGTCTGGCCAGTACTGCGTCGGGAGGCGCACCCTCTCATGTTCACGCCCAAGACATAGACGGCCATCGACAATTCGATTTTCGCTTGCAAAAGATGGTGCTTTGAAGTAGACCCCAGAATGAGAGACGGAAAAATGAAGTAAGAGGAAGAAGAGGATGCACGCTCTTATTACTGGTGGGGCAGGTTTCATCGGCTCGCACTTGGCGGAACGGCTTATCCATCTGGGACACAGGGTAACGATTCTTGACAATCTCTCGACTGGAGCGATTCGCAATATTGAACATTTGCAGGGAAAACCCGGCTTTCACTGCACCATTGATTCGGTGTTGAATCGTCCCGTCCTGGCCGAATTAATTGAGGGTTGCGATCTCGTTTTTCACCTGGCGGCAGCAGTGGGTGTCAAACTGATCGTGCAACACCCGGTGCTCACCATCGAAACTAACGTCAAAGGCACCAAGGTGGTCCTAGAGTTCGCCGCCAAGAAGAAGTCGGCTCGACGTTGAGTCTCCTCGCCATCCATGCGCACGGGCAGGCCTCCAATGTTCTCTCGTTAGTTGCTATCCCAACCCTGATCCTGCTGGTGCCGATCCTCAACACCTCACTCGTTTCCATCACTCGTCTACAACACAGGCAAGCGGTTTCGCAAGGCGGGAAAGATCATTCGTCCCACCGTCTCGTGATCTTGGGATTGTCAGAGCGGCGGGCTGTCCTGTTACTCTACGGAATGGCGATACTGTCCGGTACAACCGCGATCCTCATCGAGCGGATGTCATATACCCTTAGCCTCACGCTCGCGCCCGTTGTCGTCCTGGCACTGGCCCTGTTTACGGCCTATCTCGCGCAGATCGAGTACGTCGCTGACGCCTCAGATCGGAAAACAGTCCCAGCAGCAACACTCTTAGTTCGGTTGATTACATTTACCTATAGATGCCGCCTGGGATGACGAAAATTGGCGATATTAGGACAGTTTTTCTGGTGCAGATGTCGCAGTTTTTGTTCCT